>DATHWT010000161.1:0-12080 GCA_035460345.1 Methylophilus sp.
TTTCGCCATACCGGTGTCAAGATCGCGACCCCAGATGGTCATGGTCCACTTGTTGTCACCAGGACGCATGGTTTCGTTCCATGGTGCCGGGTTGCCGGAACCGTAGTAGAACAGGTTCAATTTAGGGTCATAGGCATACCAGCCCCAGTTTGTACCGCCACCGATTTTCCAGGCATCGCCTTCCCAGGTTTTGGTACCCAGGCCGAATTGACCGTAATGTGGATTGTCTTTGTTGAAGTCTTTAGCCAGACGAACGGAGTCATCAGAACCGGTCGCAAATGCACGCCATTTCAGCTCACCTGTTTTCAGGTCAAATGCGTTTACAGCACCACGCACACCCAGCTCGGCACCTGAACAACCCATCAGGATAGTGTCTTTAGCCACGAAAGGTGCTTGTGTCAGTGTAGAACCCACTTTTGGATCACATACTTCCACTTCCCAGTTGGTTTTACCGGTTTTTGCATCCAGTGCCAGCAAATGACCATTCGCCTGTTTCTTGATAATTTGACCAGCGCCGTATGCCAGGCCGCGGTCAACCACGTCACAGCACATCACTGCTTTGGTGGAAGCATCCTGCTTAGGCTTGTGTTGCCATACAATTTTGCCTGGATCGTTCAGGTTCAGGGCGTAAGTATTGTTCGGGAAAGCAGAGTGGATATACATCATGTCACCGATCACCAATGGCGCACCTTCGTGACCATTGAGTACACCGGTGGAGAATGACCACGCAGCTTTTACATTTTTTACGTTGGATTTGTTGATTTGCGCCAGTGGGCTGTTGTGCTGGCTATAATAGCCACCGGTTGCGATTGGCCAGGCACCAGGTGTATTTACCTGCTTGTCCAGCTCTGCATCTGCCATGGCCAGGCCGGAAAAGCTTGCAAACAAGCCCCCGACCAAAGCGCCAAGAATGGCACTAGATGATTTTACTTTCATACTTTCTCCTAATCTCTCAAGAATGAGTTTCACGTGGTGTTGCGACATCCCCCCGAATGCCGCACTGCACGACCTGAATTGTTAATAATTTGTAACAAAGGCAATAGATGAATGATTCCCTATCATTGCTTCAACAATTCATTCATGCAGACTGGCCATTAACGGGAATTTTTCACGGGGCAGTTCATTGAGATGTGGTCTATAGTGGCGCTAAATTAAGTGCCACTGGATTTAAGCGGCGCTACGTTAAGTGCCACTGATTTGAAGCGACGCTAAGTGACACTCAATTGAAAGTCGCGCTGAATGAAGTGCCTCTAATTGAGAAGGCGCGAAATTCATTAAAGCGCAGCTGAATTTAAAGCGCAGCTGAATTAAACGAGTCGGCGATGTCTGACTCCTCTTAAATTTCCTGAAGCATCGTGTCACTCATGCATCCTTACTAACTGGTCTACCCTGTGATTGCTGTTACTCAAAAATTTGGCAAATTAGGCCGCTCCGGCCAGGACACGCTCATTGTGATGACGGGCGTGGCGCTTACGTTTGCGCTTTCATCCGAGTTTGACCTGGCCGAGCATGTCACTGCCTGGTTATTGACTTATGAATATGCACAACTGGATGAAGTCCCGCTGACATTGTTTGTGTTTGTATTGTTCAGCGCCTGGTTCAGCCAGCGCCGCATCCGTGAGATTCATGCCGAAATTGAGCGCCGCCAGTTAACCGAAGCGCAGTTGCTGAGTAGCCAGCAGCTATATAAAACCCTGTTTGATGGTGACCTGACCGGCAACGTGGTGCTGGATACGAATGGCAATATCGGCATGCATAACCGTGCTTTTGATCGTATCTGCCGGCCGCAGAACAGCGACCGTAATGCCAGGAAACTGTTTGATTTCGACTGGCCCGAGTTTGTGACACAACTGCAACACCACCGGGAAATCAATTTCAGTAAGCTGCACATCTGCAGGCCGGACGGTTTGGCCTGCTATGTCGGCGCAAGGTTCGTCTATGTGCCGGCTGAAAAAAATAACAACATCGCACAGATACATGGCTACCTGGTCGATATGACTGAGCAATGCCTGGTGGAGCTGGACCTGGAGCGCACCTTAAAAGAAAACCGCGTACTGGCCCGCCATGCCATGCAGGTGCAAGAGCAGGAACGCAAATATATCGCCAGCGAAATTCACGACGAAACCGGCCAGTACCTGACCGCGATCCGCATGGACGCACTGGCCTTGCAAAAAAGCACGCCTGCCCAGGCCAATGTCATCGCGGTCAGGATCGCTTCCAACACACAACATGTACAACAATCCATACGCGTACTGATTAAACATTTGCGGCCACCCGCGCTTGACTCCCTTGGGCTGATAGGCGCGGTAGAAAGACTGGTCAACGACTGGCAAAAACTCAATCCTAAAGTGGAATGCCATCTGCACCTGGACACCAGCGACTATGTCTTGCATGAAGACATCAACATTGTGGCGTTTCGCGTCGTGCAAGAGGCCTTAACCAATATCACGCGCCACGCACAGGCCAGTGAAATATGGGTGGATATCCATATCGTCACACGCCAGGGGGCCTCCTTGCTGCAAATCGAGATACGCGACAATGGCCTGGGCATGGATACCACGCAATCTACGGAAGGCGTGGGGCTGGTTGGCATGCGCGAGCGCATCGAGTCGCAGCAGGGAACCTTCAAGCTCATGAGTGGTTTGCAAGCAGGCACCATGATTACCGGACTGATTCCCTTACAGGAGGTGCAGCGAAAAAAGCTGCCCCAGACATCCCCTTCACCATCAGGAGTTAATGATTATGCAACATCGTAAATGGCTAGCGTTGATCGCATTGGCTTTCCCGCTATATTTGCCAGCCAAAGACCTGAATACGGAAGAACGGCCTTTTCTAGATGCCTACAGCGGCAAATCCCGCGACTATGTGGAAGAGAATCTAGGTAAACCGGTGAAAAAAGAAAGTGCCGTCAAACCCCACAATGCCGACCAGATCCTGCAGGAAAAAGGGCAGGCGGTTTCAGGTAATGGCGACAATGTCGAGATGTGGTATTACCGCGGCAAGATCCAGTATGCGCCGAACAAGTATTTCAATACCGCCGAACTGACATTTGCCAATGACAAATGTGTGAATATCACTTTTGCGAACAAGAAGTAAGGAAACAGATTTATGGCAAAAGTAATGATTGCTGATGACCACGCCATGCTCAGACAAGGTCTACGCACATTGCTTGAGCAGGCCAACCATCAAGTCACCACAGATGCGCTGAATGGTGAAGAAGCCTGTGCACTGGTTGAAAAACACCATCCCGAGCTATTGATCCTGGATCTGGACATGCCGGGCATAGGCGGGTTGGAGACACTCAAACGTATATTGCATCGCAAGCCGCAAATGCGCGTACTCGTGTTCAGCATGCATGATGACTGTATCTATGCGACGCGCGCCATCCAGGCCGGTGCCCGTGGTTATGTGACTAAAACTGAACCACCGGAAGTCGTGCTGGAAGCGGTGCAAAAAATACTGCGTGGCGGACGTTTTATCAATAATGAGCTGGCACAAAACCTGTCCATGTACCACCTGGAAAGCCAGGAAAACCCGATCCAGAAACTGTCGCCGCGGGAGTTCGAAGTGTTCCGCCGCATTGCTCAGGGTGAGGCATTGGCGGCAATTGCCAAGGGCATGCATATCGGCTACAAAACGGTGGCCAATATCCAGACCAGTGTGCGCCAGAAACTGGGCGTGGAAACCACCGGACAGCTGGTACACATCGCGGTACGCTTCGGCATTATCAAAGGGCTTTAACGCCAGTATCCGGGAAGCCCTGCATGATTGTGATTATTGCCCGTAAAGAACTCCGCAGCCTGTTTGCCACACCTATGGGTTGGCTGGTACTGGCTATTTTCCAGGCCATTGTCGGTACCTATTACAGCCTGAGTTTTAACCAGTACTTTGAGATCATGCAAAGTGCGCAATGGCAGGTGCAAAAGGTAGGCATCACGCAATTCATGGCCGAAGGGGTGTTTGGCGTGGCGGCTGTACTCATGCTGTTCGTGGTGCCGCTGGTGACCATAAAACTGATCAGTGAAGAGCGAAAAAACCAGACCATGGCCTTGCTCATGAGCTCGCCCTTGTCGATGAGCGAACTGATCCTGGGAAAATTGCTCGGCATCGTCAGTTACCTCAGCCTGCTGATTCTGACCATGGTAGTGATGATCGCCATGATGATGCCGTGGGCTGAAATAGATATTCCCTACCTGCTCACACACGCGCTGGGGTTATGGCTATTAGTGGTCGCCAGCAGTGCACTCGGTCTGTATGTCTCCTGCCTGACCGCCAACCCGATGCTGGCCGCATTCGGTAGCCTGGCTGCGCTGACTGTCTGCTTGTTGCTGGACAAGTTTTTTGCTGACAACAACCAGGTCATATTCCACGACTTTTCACTGATGCAGCACTACCGCCACTTTGCACTAGGCATGCTGAACAGTTACGACGTTTTATTCTTTGTGCTGTTCTCGGCGTTCTTTGTCCTGCTGTCTATCCGCCGTTTACATGCTGACCGACTATATGGCTAATTCAAAACTTCCGAGATCCAGAAACTGGCTGTCACTCGCAGCTCAATTGTGGCAACACAGTATAGTTGTACCGGGCTTATTTCTGGTGACGCTGGCGCTAGGCGTGCTGGCCTGGCACTTCAATATCATCACTGACCACACCAACAATCAGCGCAATACCTTATCGAACGCCAGTATTGAGGTGTTGCAGGCATTACCCTCACCGATTGAAGTGACTGCCTTTTGCAGTAACACGCCTTTTAAAGGCCGCTACTTCAGGAAATCGGTTCTGGCGCTGGTGCAACGTTACCAGCATCTACACCCTGAGATGCATTTGCAGTTTATTGACCCATCGATTTCACCCACGCTGGCGCGCGAACAGCACATTAAAAAAGAAGGCGAAATGATCATCCGCTATCGCGGACAGCAAAAACGCATGTACCTGCCTTACACCGAAGAGGCATTTACCAACGTGTTGCTGCAACTGCAACATGGCGAACGTGCGCCGTTGCTGTTCTCGAACGGATTGGGCGAAACTTCAATTGATAGTCATGCGGAGAATGGTGCCAGCCATCTGGCAGAAGCTATCCGTGTTGCCGGGCTACAGGTGCTCAGCAGCGCTAATTTGGAACACTATTCCAGCCCTGATAAAAAACCGCCTACCCTGGTACTCGCAGGCGCAACGCACCCATACTCAGACAATCAAGTAAAAGCCATCCAATCGCATATCAGCAAAGGTGGCAACCTGGTGTGGCTGGTAGACAATCCGTCTACCCAAAACCTGGAGGGACTGGCAGAAACCCTGGGGCTGGACATCAGCAAAGGGATGGTGATTGACCCGGCCAACCGTCAGTTCGATATACCATTGCATGCACTGAGTACACAACGTTATTCCGGGCAAGGGCCGACTCAGGAGTTTTCCCTACGTACTTTTTTTGATCAGGCACACGCCATCGTGCGCTATCGACAGCCGGAGGATCCATGGCGCACGATGCCATTGGTCGCCGCCGCAGAACGCGGTTGGGCCAGCACCACCTACCGTACTGAACAGCCAGGGAAAGTGCCGGCATTCAACGCGCAAACAGATATCCAGGGACCAGCCACCATTGCGCTGGCGCTGGAAAAAACACAGGCTTCTGGTGAGCTGCAAAGAATTGTGGTGATTGGCAGCAGCGGATTTTTCAATAATGCCCAGCAACAAAGAGGCGGCAACCTGGCATTTAGCATGCAAACTCTGCAATGGGTGGTCAACAACCAGCCGAGTATCACTCTGCCGGTCGCGCCGTTACGCGATAGTGTCATTCTGCTGCCGTCACAGCAGACCTGGTTAATGGTGCTGTTCAACGGCTTCCAGTTTGGATTGCCTGCCTTATTAATCTTTGCGGGCTGGCTAAGGTGGCGCAGGAAACATCAGCATTAGGCTTGTTCAAGCACTTGCATTAACAATGCATACCTGCTTAATGAAAATATCACTCACACAAAAAAAGCCCCGGCATCACCGGGGCTTTGTTCATTGCTGATAAGCAATTACAAACCAGAAAGCCCTTTTTCAATCGCCTTGTCATGTCCAGACTGAGGCACTGCCTCAGATGGCGCGGCAGGCAATACAGCTGGCGCTTCAGCTTTAGCGGCAGCCGGAGTGGCTGATGCCGGCACTGTTGATTCGTTGCTGTTCAATGTCAGTTTTGAAAAATCACCATAGAACTCCACTTTGGCTTCTTTGCGCAATGCGGCTACTTCGTTTTTAATCAGGGTCTGCTGACTGGAATTCACCAGGTATTGCTGGATCACAGGTTTGGCTTTCTCAACGTCCACAGGCTGTCTGTCCACTTTAGCCAGGAACAGCAGCACCAGCGCATCAGGGCCTTTAACAATCAGCGTGTCGCCCGCTTTGAGCGTGTTCAGCTTCTTCAGCAGATCAAGTGGCAATTGTTCTGCAGCTTTCCTGCTGGCATTGGCATTAAAGACATAGTTATTGTCTTTCAGCCATTTACCGAGGTCATCTGCAGTTTTGGCAGCGCTGATACCGGCTTCAATCTCGCTGGAATGCTGATTGCCGTCTTTGACCACAAATTCCTGAATCACATAGACATTACGCTCACTGAACAACTCAGGGTGCGTGTCATAGAATTTCTTGATGTCATCACTGGATGGCGCGGCTTGTTTGGCAGCCACTTTTTGCATATAGGCTTGCGCTAACAGCTGTTGCCTGGTGGCTTCCAGTACCTGTAACACATTAGGATCACGGTCCAGCTTGGCTTCCAGTGCTTTTTGTTTGAGCAATTCGATATCCACCATTTGTTGCAGGACTTTTTCTGAAGCCGGCTTCAGTTGCGCCTGGTCGATCTTGCCCGCTTTGGAAAGTGCGAAGTTCAGCTGATGCACGGTGATTTCATCACCATTCACCTTGGCAACCACTTGCGTAGAGCCTTTGGCGGATTCTTCATGCTTGCTGCAACCTGCCATGACCAGCATCAGTGCCGGTACGATTAATGCAATTTTTTTCATCATCACCCTTTAATTAAATTCATCTAAATTGTGCTTATGCGTTATAGCTCGCCAGATATGTTTTCTGGGCGTCACCTGAGCTTTGGTATGCTCTATTATTCACAATGTATGTTACCACACTCGTTTACCAGTATTGCCACTGCCCACTAGCCACCACCCATGCGCCCAGCACGGCATTGGTCACCATATGCGCTAATACCGGTATCCAGAGTACCTTGAATCGACGGTATAACCAGGCATATACCAGTCCGGCCACTAGCCCTGCAAACCAGAGCTGATGTTCGATGGCAAATAATACGCTACTGACCATCACTGCATAAGTACCCACTTGGGCTGGTGAGACTGACATAAACTCGCTATGTTCCAGCCTGCGCATTAAATAGGCGCGCCAGAACAGTTCTTCGATCACAGGCACCACCAGCGCAGAGCCGCTCCAGCGACAAATCAGCCAGAATATATCCACCGCATCATCCATGGGCAACGCTTTACCATCATCCGCAATGTAGCCGCCCATCCATTCGGGATAAGGCAATATCCATATGGCAAACACCAGCAGCCCGCTCAGGATGGCGATCACGCCCTGCTGGAGAGTGGGCGCCACCGACAACTCAACATAGTCACGACGGTAATAAAATAGTAATGCGACAGCTGCCAGCGTGCGCAACAGGTAAGTTGGCTGCGTACCCAGCCCTAGCCAGGTGAGTCCCGAGGCAAGCAAAGGTTCGCAGGCGAGCAGCAGGATGAAGCCGATAAAAGGATAAATCCTGGCGCGTTCATGCAGGGTGAACAGGGATTGCAGTTGAAGAAACATACTTTAGCCAATACTTAAAATAACCGAAACCCCGACCGGGAGAACAGGATCAGGGCGTTGCTATTGTATCAACTTTATTTTCTATCAGTTGCGTGCGTTTATCCTGCAGGATATTTTCCAGTTCTACCCGCTTCAGCTGGAAAAATGGCTCGGCACGCATAATCTTCTGGTAAGCACTGGCATCCGCATACAACCCTACCAGATCATTGCCATAAGCAAACAGGCGGCTATTTTTCTCTTCACAGGAAACCAGTTTCTGATGCGAAGTACTGGCATTGGCAACCAGTTTCTTTCGCTGTGTATCATTGACATCCAGGTCGGCTTTAGCGAGTTTAAGTTGCTGTTCGGTAGCCTCCAGTCGCTGTGTCTGGTCAGCTAATTGTGACTGCAATTGCTGCAACTGCGCAGCCAGGGCAGTTTTTTCCTCTCCCAGCTTCTGCTTTTCTGATTGCAATTGCTGGTTACGTTTAGTCTGCCCCTGCAACTGTGCAGAATGCGAACGCTGGCTACTTTGTGCCTGATTCAAAGCCTCAGAGATGCTTTTCTTTTCCTGCTCGAATTGCGTCTGCATGGCGCTTTTTTCCGCTTCCATGTCCTGTTTCATCTTCTGCATCAGGATGTTGGCACGCTTGGCCGCTTTGTCCTGCTTTTCGGCCGCATAGACCGGGCTTTGCATACTTGCGAGCAAGATAGCGGTGATCAACAATAAGGTGGATTTCATATGATCTCCTAGAAGCGTGCATTCAAGTCTATGAGCAACACATCGACCGAGTATTTCCACGGGTCGTTAGCCGGGTTCAGCAATGAGGTTGGGCTACTGATGGTATCTGCACTCATATAACGTGCGCCGATCCAGGCATTCTTGTCTATGGCATAGTTAGCATAGACATACCAGCCCTTGGCATTGGTACCGCCCAGCCTGAAATTGGAGTCGGTGAAGCCATCCATGACCGCATCGGCCTCCAGGCGTTTATAGCCTAGCGAAACCTGCCATTCATGCTTGTTCACGTTCTGTACATAAGGGCCGAGAAAACTGGTGTTGCCCACATCTATCCTGAAGTTATAGCCTTCATTCTCTTCTTTGTATTCGTTGCCAGTGCGTTGCAAGATCTCGTTCTTGTCAAAGCCGATGTTTTTCACATAATCGCCAGTGAGGGTGACATGCACCGGATCAAAGTTCATCAGGTCGACCTGCGCCATCAGGTTGACCAGCTCGAATTTGGAAGCAAGACCAATGATGGTAGGGTTGGTGACACCCAGGTTATTGGCATTGATATCAAAGGTGTTGTTTCCGCGCTGCCGCCACTGCGGAGCGGTATCATCGTAGTCACGCAAGCCCAGTGTATTCAGCTGGCCTTCGACATTCTTGAAGTCATGGTAGGCCGCAGCCAGTTTGACTGAAGATTTATTAGGCGCCGTCCACTGGATACCAGCCTGGGCAGAATACAACCACTTGTCCCTGGCTTTATTGATGATAGATGACTCTATCTCTTCAATAGGGAATGCGCCCATTGTACCGAAGGCTGACCAGCGTTCGTTGAATTTAGGGGTGACATGGGCGACGACACCATCAAATGCCAGGTCAGGATCCCACAACAAGTCCGTGTACATAAACGGGTTGGCAAAACGTCCGCCGGTCACACTGGCCCAGTCATTCAGCTTGGCATGCAGGAAGGCGCGGTCCAAGGTGAACATGTATTTGCCCTGGGCGATGCCTTCAGTCTGGTTTGGCGTGACAGGTGTCGTCTGCTGCCCGGTGACGAACTGCAGGCCGCCACTCAGCCAGTCGCTTATCTTCATATCAGCAGCCAGACGCGCCCGGATACGGGCACGGCGACGCTCATCGGTGGAGTTAAGTACGTTCATGTTACGGTTGACATCATTAAGGCGGAAGATATCGGTGTTATCTTCCTCAAACTCATCGGCCTGACCACGCAAACGGATATCGCCATGGAAACTGATGCGGTCTATCCATTCCGGCACGCCCAGGCGCTCACCCGCCTTATAGTTCAGTTTTTCCATCACGTCATGCTCGATTTCTTCACGCATGGCCTGTTTGACGTGTTGCGGAATATATTGCACACGCACGGTCTTTTCATCCATGGCTTTATTGACTTCATTTTTGACATCGTCACGCACATCCGCCTGCTGAGCGACCTGCTTGGCATCGGCTGCCGCTTTTTGTAGCAGGGCATCGGCTTTTTGCTTGGACAGCACGCCTTCCTGCACCAGCAGTTCGATCAGGTTGGTGGTGGTCGCGCGCAGCTGTTCCAGTGACTCGCGCTCATCCGCATGTGCACTCCCTGTTGCCAGTAACTGGGTAAATAGCCAAACGGCAACGGTCGTTCTTTTTAAAGGGGTATTGAGAGTCTGCATATCCTCACTCACAGTGTTTTGGTTTGGCACATCGGTAATGTGTATTCATGAATTAGCCCATTTTTTTTGCCGATATCCGCAGGCGGATAGGCATCGGCATACTTTCAGGCGGGCTGTCCTGCATGGCCGGCAAATCATTCAGGGCTTCACGTATCCCTTGTTCGATTTCTGGCGTGGTATCAGACTGGTCGACTGACAACCTTTCGAATTGGCCATTCGGTTTTAACCAGACGCTGACGACGATCTTGTATTGGCCCTGGGTCAGTTTTTTGTCCCGCTCGATTGCACGCTCGATCTGTGATTTCACCAGCCCGGCATACCAGCGGAATTTGACACCCCCATCAGAACCTATGGTCGCTACCGCGCCGCCTTTGTATTCGTTATTGACAGCACCGGACTGGAACGGACTCGGCCCATCACCGGCCGCGCCTTCCATTTTCAAAGTCTCAGCAGGAGGCGTTTCAGCGGGTTTCGGCTCGGGCTCCTTGGGTGTCTCCTTAGGCTGTTCCTTCGGCGTTTCCTTAGGCGGCTCTTTTGGTGGCGGCGGAGGCGGAGGTGGCGGCGTATCCGGCAGCAGTTTCACGGTAGTAATCTGTTTTTTATGCGTCTGGCCGCCAGAAAAAAGTTTTTTAATGCCATAACCGATTCCGGCCAGCACAGCCACAACCAGCAACACGATCGCAACACGCGTGATCCAGACACGTGCCGCAGAAGGCGGCACCGGTTCTGACATGGAATCTATCTCTTGTAATACCATGACTTAAGTCCCGATCTTGCCTGTGACCAGGCCGACATTTTCGATTTGCAGCCGGTTGACCAGGTCGATCACTGAAATCACGCCTGCATACGGTGCCTGTGCCTGGCCCTTGATCATGATATTGACCTTGGGGTCCATGGCTTTGGCCTGGTTCAACTGGGTTTCCAGCTCGGCCATATTCACACCGACACCGTTAATGGTCAGTGTGCCGCCCTGTTGTACCTGCACGATCTTGAGTTCGTGTTTCTCGGTACTGGGCTTGTTGGAAGGCTTGGGCAGATTCATGGTCAGCCCTTGTACACCTGCCGTGGTCATCAGGATAAAAATCACCAGCAGCACATAAGCCAGATCCAGCATGGGCGTGATGTTGATGGTGTCGTAGGGTTGGGCGTCGTTTTGAACTTGCATGCTTATTCCACAACCTTTTTGGTGACCAGGCCGACTTCGGTGATATCCAGGCGCTTACAGATTTCAAGCACTTCGGAAATTTTCTCGTAATGCGCGGCCGCATCGCCTTTGAGGACGACGGGCAGCTCAGGATTACTGCCTTTGTATTCCGCCAGGCGCTGTTCCAGCTGTGCCATATCGACCGGAAATGCATCCAGGTAGACGCTGCCATCACTAGTCACGGTAATTGCGCGCATTTGCGGTTTGGCCAATGCCGCAGTGTTCACGGTATGCGGCATGTCAACTTTGACGCCTTGCACGGAAGCGGTGGTCATAATGATAAAAATCACCAGCAACACATACGCCAGGTCCAGCATGGGCGTAATGTTGATTTCATCGTAAAGCTGGTTCTCTTCCTTGACGCCTTCTGACATTTTCTGCCTTATTCCTTACCGTACAGCTCGGCAGTACGAGTAATGAATTCATCGACGAAAATCTGCATGGCAATGGTGATGTTTTTGACGCGGCTAGCCAGGTAGTTGTAGCCAAACAGGGCGGGAATCGCCACAGCCAGACCGGCGACAGTCGCCAGCAACGCAGCAGCAATACCCGGCGCAATCGCGTTCACGTTCACATCCCCCGCCGCCGCAATCGCGGCAAAGGTGATCATCACACCCACCACCGTACCCAGCAGGCCGAGGAAAGGGCCACCGGAAATCGCAATGGTGAGTAACACCATCATGCTGTTCAT
>DATHWT010000162.1:0-12992 GCA_035460345.1 Methylophilus sp.
TCTTGCAAAGCAGGTTGCAGAACGCTACCCGCAAGTACAAGTGAGTTCTATCCCGCTGACGGTTGAACAAGGTCATACGCTTTCTCTGGGCGTCAGGCCGTTGCCAAACCCGCCTGACGGGCTGGAGCCTGTCAAATTTAACCAGGTGTTTGTTGACCCAGTCACCGGCGAGGAGTTAGGCAAACGTGAGTGGGGTGCAGTCTGGCCTGTAGACCATACCAATGTGATCTCTTTCCTGTATAAGCTGCATTACAGTTTGCATCTGCCTGAAATGTGGGGCATAGACCGCTGGGGCATCTGGCTGATGGGTGGGGTAGCGATCATTTGGCTGATTGATAGCTTCGTGGGTTTCTACCTGACATTGCCCAAATCCGGCAGAAAACCACAAACGCGTTTACATAAAGCGCAGGCTATTCACTCGGCAAACCAAGCTTCGTTCTGGCAGCGATGGTGGCCGGCATGGAAAATGCGATGGAACGGTAGTACCCATAAACGCTATTTCGATATGCATAGAGCATTTGGCTTATGGACCTGGGTGCTATTGATTATCCTGGCATTTTCCGCGCTGGCATTGAATTTGCGCCGCGAAGTGTTTATGCCTGTGATGAATGCAGCATTCACATTAACGCCTGCGCCGTTTGATTTGCGCCCGCGTTTACCACCTGCACAACAACAGCCACCGAAAGTTGATTTTGAACACGTCCTGGCATTGGCGATCAATGATGCCAGGGCCCAAGGCTGGCCAGAGCCTGCCGGTCGTATTTCTTACAGTGCGGCTTACCAGCTTTTTAATGTGGATTTTTACTACCCAGATGCCGATCATGGCGTCGCTGGTGCCGGGCATAAAAGGCTGTATTACGATGGGCTGGATGGTCATTACGTTAACAAACGCATTCCTTGGGAAGGGACTGCGGGAGACGTCATTGTGCAGGCGCAGTTCCCCTTACATTCAGGTCGTATTTTAGGCATACCTGGCCGTATCGTGATCTCTGTCATGGGCCTGGTGGTAGCGATACTTTCCGTTACCGGTGTGTACTTGTGGCTGAAAAAGCGCAAGGCACGCAAAGTGTCTGAGGTGATCGTACAAAATGGCAAGTTGCCGGCAGGATCATCCAACAAGCTGGGGATGCGTGTTTAATATACGTCGCGACGGTAGCGTCCTGATGCCGTCAGATTTGCGATTATCTGTTCGCCTAGAATTTCCAGTAACTGGTTATGCACGGCAGGCGCCATTCCGGTGGCGCTGCCGCAAACATAAATAGCTGCGCCGTCATACACCCAGTTTTTAATCTCTTCTGCCAAGGATTTGACTACATCCTGGACATAGGTTTTTTCGGCCTGGTCGCGGGAAAATGCAGTGACCAGTTTAGTAAGCGAACCTTGCTCAAGCCATGTATGTAATTCATCCTTGAAATAAAAGTCATGCACGGCATTGCGTTCACCAAAGATCAGCATATTTTGCTGATGACCGCTGGCAATCCGTGCTTTCAGGTGTGCCCTCAAGCCTGCTATCCCTGTGCCATTGCCAATCAGGATTAACGGGATATTTTGCGCTGGTGGATGGAAAGCACTGTTTGCGCGGATACGTAATGCGATGTCACCGCCTACAGCAGCATGCTGCGTCAGCCAGCCGGAACCTATGCCTGGCCTGCCATCTGCATAGTGTGTTTGCCGGATCAATAATTCAAGATGCTGATCCTGCGGGATAGAGGCAATTGAATACTCGCGATGTGGGAGGTTTTTCAGTGTGCGCAAGATAGTTTCTGCATCCAGGCCGGACAAGGCTTTCCAGCTGGCATCGTCATGAGGTAGCAGTTTTTCCCGTAAGGCGTCTGCAAAAGTCCTGTTTCCGTCACTTACCGCTAAAGTGCTATCGAGCGCAAGCCGGGTTAGAAACTGGGTCACAGATTGTTGCGAATTGCGCGGGCCTATTTCGGCAATATCGCCTGCTTGCCATTGCATGTTTTTCTGTTCACTAGCAAGTTTTAGATGGAAAACCGGAGCACCTGCGCTACCCTGATTCAGCTGTGACCGTGCAACAAGTGTCCATGGCTGATAAACCGGCGTTTCCCAATCCGGCATTTCTGTATTATGCGCCAGCAGCCCAAGCTGGTATTGCCAGTGCCTGAGGGCGCCATCGTCCAGGTGGTCTACTGCTACCAAATCGAATAAAGGCAGCGCAGGTGTACTTTGTAACCAGGCATCCAGTGCATGACCGAAGCCGCAAAAGAATGTATAGCTTGAATCGCCTAAAGCCAGTATCCCATATTGGAGATGAGACAAATTGATATTGCTCTGCATCAGGTTTTGCTGGAAGTTAGCGGCATTGTCAGGCGCATCACCTTCTCCGGTGGTGCTGACAACGAATAATATCCGGCTAAAATCTTGCAGCGTGGTGGCATCAATCGCTGATAACGGCAATGTTTCTACTGATAATGCAGTGGTTTTAAGTGATTCTGCCGTTTTCCTGGCGATCAATTCGGCGTTACCTGTCTGGCTGGCATAAGCCACCAATATGCTATGGGAATTGCGCAGGCTGCTATCAGCCTGGTCTGCCTGACGATTGAGTGCGGTCTTTTTCCTGTGCCTCCAGAGGATCCATCCACAGAAAATCAGATACAGCAAAATAACGCCAGTTGCTTTGGCGGTATAAGCACGTTCAAAGTCCGATGCAAAAGCAATGACTGGGTTAAACAGGGCACATAATGCCAAGGGTAAGTATTTCATTCCAGCATTGCCATTAATTCAGGAGATAAGTGTTCTTTGACACCATCGGATGTTTGCTCTATCAATAGCGTGGCAATGTGGTGTTTTTGCGCATAATCAAGCGCAGCCCGCACACCCATGACTGTGAGGGCAGTGGCTAAGGCATCAGCCTGCATGCATTCTTCATGAATGACAGTGACAGATACCAGTGCGTTGATATGGCGGTCAATCGGGTAACCGGTGCGGGGGTCTATGGTGTGCGCATAATGTTGATTGTCATGCTCGAAATAGCGTCGGTAGTCACCGGAGGTCGCCACAGCCACGCCACATAAAGCGGCAATCGATTCGGTGGCAGCCGATGCAATGCCTGGGGGTAATTCAAGCGCCACCCACCAAGGCTGACCATCTGGCTTGATCCCTGCACCATATAACTCGCCACCGACTTCTATCAGGTAGTTATCTATCCCGGCGCCTTGTAACGCTTGTGAAACCCTGTCTACGCCATAGCCTTTGGCAATCCCAGAAAAATCTATATAGGCATTGCCTGGTTGTCGCAACTGTTTGCCATGCGTATCCAGTTGCAGGCGCTGCCAGCCACAGCTGGCTTTTAATCTGCTGATTTCATCTGCTTGCGGAGGAGCGCTGCGCTCACCCTGTGGACCAAACCCCCATAAGTTAACCAGCGGGCCTATGGTGGGGTCAAATGCGCCATCTGTATCAGCCGCTATTTTAAGTGCGCAATCAATCACAGTAAAAAAAGGCTCAGGTAGCGGGTGCCAGGTATCGGCTTCTGCCTGGTTGAACAGGCTGATGTTTGAATCCCTCTGCCAGGTACTCATCTGCCTGACAACCAGATCCAGCTCATCCTGTATCAAGGCGCGCACAGCAGCCTGTGAATCCTGCTGCGAGTGAATATAACGGACAGTCCAGGTCGTTCCCATAGTCTGTCCGCTTAGTGTGAACTGCTCCCCAACCGGTAGTGCTTGAGGCAATGTTGCTAAATGCTGAGGGATCAGGACACGTTGCATTACTTGGTGGGCATGACTTATTGCGGTAACACTTCCAGCGTCAGTACATAAGACAACGCGCGTTCTTTTGCCAGTTTGTTTGAAACATGGTTGTCTTTGAAGTCAGCATCCAGCCAGTACATGCCGGCCTGGTCAAACGATACTTTGATCTTGCCGTTTTTATCTGTCTTGAAGTTTTTCTCTTCAGGATTATTTCTGTACTGGGTCTGCCCGCGCACGATAGCCACCTCTACATCGGCAGTCGGTTTACCGTCTACCAGGAATGTCAGTTCTACCGGTTCGCCCGAGACTACATCGTTAGGATGGCTGCCTACCACTAATTCCAGACCTTTGTTGTTTGGCTTGAGAGGGGTAGGTTTGCCTACAGTGATATAGTTTTCCAGGCGGCTTTCGGTCTCAGAGATCTGAAGGTCTTTTGCGTCGGCGGGGACTTCTTTAGCCAATGCTTCAGCCGTGCCCATGAAGCGTTTAGGCTTGTTTTCGCTATCTTTCCAGTTAGCGCGGAATCCAGAGCGGACGAGTTCGACGCGGTAGGTGCCTTTTTTATCAAACTTGGCATCAAACACCGTGCGCAATTCGCCCTTAAGGGTATTCACCGGTGTTACCTGACTGCCATCGGGTGCAAGAATGGCAAGCCCGTCTATCGCCAGCGGGCGATGGTTGATTTGAAACGGGTCATTGGAAACGGCTGCATCAAACGTCACGAATTGGGATGCTGACAGCACGGTACTGGATGGGAGAATCCAGAAACCATGTGCCTGAACAGTGGAGGCTGTCATCCCTAGTGCCAAAGAAACCAAAGCAATAATTTTTTTCATCTGTGTATTCCTCAGGATTATTCTTAGAATCAGGGTTTCAGATCGACAACAATGTCGCCCAGCTCATGCTGACCAGCCGCTTTGGCTTGTTCAGCGTTTTTCACCGGCCAGTTGAAAGGAACGCGAATGATTTCGCGGCCGCCTTTTTCGCGCGCAGCTTCCACGGCAATATTGTATTGGCCGGCTGGCAAGGTGCCCAAAGGCTCCTTGCCTTCGGTAAAGCTTAATGATTGTTCGCCAACCGGCCGGGTAGCGCCGGATACGCCATCAATCGGCAGCGATTGCTCACGGCCGCTTTTACGCCACCATTGACGCAAATCCTTCAGCCATTTATTACCTTCATCGCCGTTGGCAGCCTTCTTCTGGCTGTACCAGGCGGCCAGGTTTTTTTGCACGCTCTGGTCCGGTTTTTCGATCCATACCGCCACATATGGGCGATGATATTCCGCAGTATTGATTTGAGGAATCGTCACTTTAATATTGATTTCTCCAGCGGTTGACTGGTTGGCAAACAAGCCAGCAATCAGTGTGGGGATAAGCGCAGGAACCCATTTACGCATTGACGAACTCTCCTAATAATTTAATGAATGAATAAAATAACCAGCACTAGCGGAATCACGACGCCCAGGCCAACCAGGGGCCATGTAGATGGCCGGTTGCCGGCGTGCATGCTCAACATGAACAAGCCTGTGATGGAGAATACCAGTGCAGCCACCGAAAAAATATCCAGGAACCAGCTCCAGGCAACGCCTGTGTTCCGGCCTTTGTGCAGATCGTTGAAGTAAGAAACCCAGCCCCGGTCCGTTAGCTCATAGTTCACTTCGCCGCTCTCGCGGTCTATCACCAGCCAGGCATCACCGCCTGGCCTGGGTAGCGATACATATACTTCTGCCTCGGACCATTCGCCGGTTTGATTGGCTAGTTCGATATCAATCGCATTACCTACCCAGTCGGCAGTCGCTTTCGGCAAAGCGGCCTTGTCATCGGCCGGGTCGGTTTGAATTTGCTTTAGCAGGGGTGCGGGTACTGTGGCGGTTCTCTTAGACACGACCGGTAAAGACTCGATATGGCTGGCGTTGTTGAGTGTGATGCCGGTGAATGCAAATAGCAGCATGCCCACCAGGCAGGCGGCCGAGCTGATCCAGTGCCAATGGTAAAGATGTTTAAGCCAGAATGCCCGGTTAGAATTTAGTTGTATTTGCATGTCTGGCTAGTATGTAAGGTGTCATTCTCAGCGAGAATTTTAACGAATATTCTGTACGCTTAAGCGGAAATGAGAACTAGTCTCATTATAGCAGAGGCGGCGTAAAGCTTGCCAGTGAGGAGTAGTGCTGCAATGTATCTTTTTGTATCGTATGTGCCAGCTGTGAGGGTGAAGGTGGCTGGAGGGCGAGCTTTAAAGTGATTTGTTCGGCAATATCCCAGCGTGAATATCATCCAATGTCCGGCAACCCGTTAGTGCCATGGCAATTTCAAGCTCTTCACGTAACAGGCGGATCAAATGTGCCACACCTAGTGCGCCTGCCGTAGCCAGCGCATGAATATAGGGTCGGCCTATCATAACCGCAGTGGCGCCGAGTGCGCGTGCCTTGAGAATATCGGTTCCTCGCCGGATGCCGCCATCAACAATCACTGGAATCGCGCCATCCGTGGCTGAAATAACTCCCGGCAGCGCCCAGAGCGTGGAGGGAACTGTGTCCAGTATTCGTCCGCCATGGTTGGAGACTATGATCCCTGCTGCCCCTATGCTGACAGCTTTTGCGGCATCGTCAGGATGCATAATGCCTTTCAGCAAAACCGGCAGCTTTGTCTGCCTGGTCAACCATTCAACATCTGCCCAGGCGGGTGCCAGCGTCATCAAGCCATCAAATATCGGGCTCGCATGTTCTTCCAGTGCCGGAAGTGCGATTGAAGCTACATTGGTTTGCGCGACGGCTGGTGGCACAGAAAACCCGGCACGCTGTTCGCGATTGCGTGCACCAGAGACAGGTGCATCCACAGTCAGGACCAGTGCACGATAGCCAGTTGACTCGGCACGTTTCACCAGTGCCAGCGTATCTTCCCGATTCGCCTGCCAGTAAAGCTGAAACCATAAAGGGCCTTGCGCATGACTGGCGACATCTTCCAATAGGACAGATGCTTGTGTCGAAACTACGGCTAGTCCACCCATCACCCCGGCTGCCAAGGTTGTTGCCAGCTCTCCCTGGTCATGAAACAAACGTTGGGTAGCCACAGGTGCCAGGATAATAGGGTGGGCCAGCTCCTCGCCTAACAGTTGACAGCGCGTATGGCCGCCAGCTACCTCAGTCAGTGCACGCGGCCATAATTTCAAGTCAGGCCAGGCGGTAAGGTTGGCATTCAGCGTTAACTCATCCGTTGCACCACCTTGCAGGTATGCCCACGCCGCATCCGGGATATGCGCACGGGCATGCCGTTCATAGTCAGCCGCAGAAACGATATCCTGGGGGATTGCTGTTAAAGCTGGCGTCACCATTAGCGGCTCCATTGCCTTAACAGGTTATGGTAGTGCCCGGTCAGCGCAACAATTTCTTCCGAGTTGCCAACCTGGCTGCGCAATTTGATCAATGTCATGTCCAGATTAAACAGCATGCTACGTTGCCAGGCATCGGGCACCAGGCTTTGCACCCATGAAAAAGCGGCAATACGTTCACCGGCAGTCACTGGTTCTACCCGATGCAGGCTGGAAGAAGGATAGATAATGGCATCGCCCGCCGGCAATTTCACTTCATGAGCGCCATAAGTATCTTCTATGATGAGGTCGCCACCTTCATAGCTCTCAGGATCAGACAAAAAGACAGTCACTGAAATATCGGTACGCAAGCGTTGGCCGCTATTCCTATCGATCTGTATGGCATTGTCGATATGATCGCCATATTGGCCACCACCCGTGTAACGGTTGAACATAAATGGCAGAATAAACTGAGGTAATGCGGCTGAAAGAAAAAGAGGATGACGCTCCAATGCAGCAGCAATGGTTTTGGCGAGCGATGGATATTCTGCCGCATCGGTAGAAAATTGCAGGTTCTTTTTGGCTTCAGCCGCCAAAGGTCCGGCACTAGCAACACCATCTACCCATGGCCCGCTCTGCAAGCTATTTCTTAAAGTTGCCACTTGCGCAGGATTAAATATTTCAGGGATGTGCAACAGCATGATCACTCTCGCGTACAAATAAAAAAGCCCGTCAGAATGCGCTGACGGGCTTTTAGCTTACATTAGTTTAATTAAAATACAAACTCAGCATTCAGCATGGCGGAACGAGGAAGGCCCAGGCGAAGACGAGAGCCACCATTATTCAATGTTTCAACATATTCTTTATTAAAAATGTTGTATACATTCAGGCGTAAGCGTAGGTTTTTATTCACCGCATAAGCTGCCATTGCATCGGCTACAACATAAGAGTCGATGTCCGGTGTATTTTGCGTAACCGGATTCTGTGTTGTGATCAGGCGCTTTTGGTCGCCCATATAACGCGCGCCACCACCAAAAGTAAAGTCGTTAAACTGATATTGCGTCCACAGTGTGGCACTGTAGTCCGGTGTCCAACGTACACCGGTAGTGTCTACACCAGTATCATTCTGCTGATCGAGCGCTTTTGCATTCAGTTTGGTAACACCGGCAGACAGTTGCCAGAATTCAGTCAGTTGACCAACCGCGAGAAGCTCGTAACCAGTAACGCGTGTCTTACCAATTTGCTGCGGTTGTAATAAGTCATTGAATGATGTTTGTTTGTCATTCTCGGTACGGAAAACAGCAGCAGTCACAGTCAATTGATTATCCAGCAGGTTCCATTTAGTACCCACTTCAACGTTATCTGTTTTTTGCGGATCTAAAGCGCCGTTATTCTGGTTGTTTGCCGTAGAAACTAAAGCAAAGTTTGCGCTGCCAGGTGGTGTGGAGGAAGTTGCGTAAGAGGCATAAATGCTGCCATTAGTCGCAGGTTTAAATAGCAGGCCAGTTTTCCAACTTAACAGATTATCTGAAGCGCTACCGCCTGAAGGTGCAATCGAGCCAACAGCATAACCTGGGAATTGAGCCTGATTGCCGGTGGCGCCACCAGTCACAATAGTGCCAGCAGACGTTCTGGTGTTGTAATGCTCATAACGCAGGCCGGCATTCACTTGCCATTGATCGGTCAAGTCCACTGTATCAAACAGATATAGGGCAGCTGTCGTTGTACGGCCATCTGTCGTGAGGCCGGAAATGCTATAGGGGACGCCCAGCGGAACACTGGAGTTAGGGTTGTAAAGGTTGGCATTCGGGTTGCTGATGGCTGTATAAGCGACACCATTTACTGTTTGTGCTGAAGTGCCGAAACCTCTGCTTTTCTGGCTTTCGTAGATAAATTCCAGCCCCCCCACAAATGAGTTCTTGAACCCACCTAGGTCAAACACACTGTTCAAGCTGGTCTGGTTGATCAAAATCTCATCATCACGGTCGATACGCTGGCGGGAACGTGCCACCGTCCAGGTGCTCGGATCGGTACCCGTTGCGCCAGGGGCAGAGATGGCGTTCACCCCAGTGACCAAGCGGTCAAGGTTTGTTTTGCCGTAACGGGAAACGTTACGGATGGTCGTTTTATCGGAAAAATCGTGCTCGAATTTAGCGGTCAGCATATCGGCATTCAAGCGTTCATAGTCGTTATTACTACCATAGTAGTTCTCGCGATCCACTTTTACCTGCAGGCTGTTGATTCGGTTTGCTTCTGTGATTTGAGCAGCGGTTGGCGCCGTAGCACCTGTTGAAATGGTAGGGGCCCGGAAAAAACCATTCCTGCCTACGGTCGGTATGCCGCCATCAGGTGTATTGTCCTGGCGTACATGTTGCGAATATAAATAGAAGCGAGTGTCTGTACCTAAACCAAAGCCAATAGAAGGTGCCAGAGAGAAGTTTTGGTTATCTACTTCATCACGTTTATCAACATTCCCATGGAAACCTAATGCATTAATACGAACAGCGGTTGTTTCGCCAATCGCCTGATTCAAGTCAATAGTTGCACGCTTTTTATCAGCAGTGCCATAACCAATCGTTGCGTAGTTTTTGCCATTTAGTGTAGGCAGTTTGGTGATTAAGTTAACATAACCGGAAGCTGCACCACGACCAATATCTGCACCTGCAGGACCTTTAATAACTTCAATTTGTTCTGTGTTGTAAACGTCGCGTGTCACAGCTCCTAAATCACGAATGCCATCAACGAATAGCTGATTGGAAGCATTGAATCCTCGCATGGAGAATGTATCACCTGCAGAAGTGTTGCCGTTTTCACCCATTTGTAGCGTAATGCCTGGGGTATTACGTAATGCATCGGTTAAGGAGAATACACCTTGCTCACGCAGTAATTCCTTTTTAATAACCTGCACTGTTTGAGTCGTGTCGATTAAGGGCTTTGTAAACTTGTTGTTGGCCGATTCATCAGCCTTAAAAGACTCAACTTCTTTTTTTGATTTAACAGCTACTTCAGGTAACTGGGTTGCTTCTTCTGCCGCAAAGGCAGTCATAGAAAAAGTAGCAGCTACTAAAGCTGCGATGCGCGCTGGATGATGCTTGCGGCTACGAATATGACGCATGATTCTTTCCTCAAATAATGTTTTGCTGGCTGAAGGGAAACCTTTGGCTGGCACGATGGGGATTTAATACAATATTTTTTTTTGGAATTAGCGCAGATACAAATCCTTACAAAATGCAGTTGTATTAAGCTATACAAGTGAATGTTTTTAGGAGATGATTCGCGCTTTATTGCGAGCGTTAGCTGTACTTTGGCGTCAAGTTAAGTGTTTCGACGTTTAGCAAGATTTAGAGCTCGTTACATTTGATATGAATTCATCAGCGTACATGAAATGTGCCAAGCTTTTCGAATGTATCAAAATGTATAAATATGTATCAAAAGGATAATGATAACGTTTCTCATTTGTTGTTGCAAGTTTTGCTTACGTCAATATATGAGAATTGGCACTATATTTGACTGCAATATTTAATGTCTGATAAAAATTGATGAAGTGAATGGATTGCACTCGGAATGAATGGTTTGGTACATAACATTGGTCGATATCTGATCGTAGTAATGCTATTCATTACGGCTAATGAAGCGCATGCACAAGAGTCTATCTGGTATAACGACAACGACCCGCTAGATACGCACATTTACACATTACCCAAAATTCCTGAAGGCTACAGAAGCTCAAATGCACCATGTGGTTCAATTGCCCTTGATAAGCCTCTTACATTAGCTGAAGTGGCTGAGAGTAGCCTCTGTAACAATCCGCAAACCGGACAGGTATGGGCGAGTGTGCGAGCACAAGCTGCGCAATTGGGTATTGCCAAATCTGCTTACTTACCAGTGGTCACGGATATTGTCTCCAATAACCTGTCAGCTGCCCGACCAGAATCTGCTACACGCAGCAATCCATCGCTCAATTTGAGTAATAGCCTGGTTGCTAGTTATCTTTTATATGATTTTGGTAATCGTAATGCCAACCTTGAAAATGCGCGCCAGTTGCTACTATCCGCTAGTGCAACTCAAAGCAGTGTAGTACAGCTGGTATTGCTTTCTGCCACCGTGGCTTATTATCAGGTACAAGCAAATATTGCAGCTTTAAATGCTGCACGTGAGGTGGAGCGTGCGGGAGAAGAAAGTTACAAAGCTGCCAATGCACGCTACAAAGCGGGAGTGGCAACGCCAGCTGATATGTTGCAGGCAAAAACTGCCTATGCTCAACTGACATTGGCACGCATCACAAGTGAAGGTAACTTAAAGATTGCTAACGGCAATCTGGTTAACGTGATGGGGTTGCCAGCCAATCAGCAAATTGTACTATCTGATAATTATGTTGATGATGTACCTTCTAATATTTTAGGCGATGTGAATAGCCTGATTGAACAGGCGGGTCAGCGTAGACCGGATTTGATTGCCAGCGAGGCGCAGATTAAGGCCGCTATTGCCGCTATTGATGCCAGCAAAGCGCTGACTAAGCCTACGATTTCCGTGTCTGTTTCTAATGGTTTTCAGGATGGTTCGCAATTAAGCTCGAGTAATAACGCCGTACTAGGGTTGAATATCTCGATTCCTATCTTTGCCGGATACGCGCCCACTTATCGAATTCGTGTGGCTGAAGCAACCGCTGACCTGAGAGCTGCACAACGTGATCAACTGCGGCTACAAATTTCTCTGGATGTCTGGAACGCATACCAAAACTTACGCACGTCGCTTGAGGCAAAGATTGCCACCAGGGTGTTATTGGACAGTGCCGAGCAGTCTTACCGGGTGGCATTAGGCCGCTATAAAGCTGGTGTTGGTAATATTATCGATACCCTGAATGCACAAAGCGCGCTGGCTAATGCCCGTCAGCAAAATATCCAGGCCGGGCTGGGGGCGAATATCGCACGCGCAACGCTGGCACAGGCAATGGGCGCTTTGGATAATGCCATGATTCAGTCCTTACCCAATGCGAACACATCATCTAACAATTAATTAGAGCTTTAATCTCCTCAACATGAAATTACTTAAAAAAATTGTAGTTTTTATTTTAGTGGTGGCAATGGCTGTGGCTGCTTATTACTACTATCAAAAAACGCATCAACCCAGACCGGAAGACTTGTATCGCCTGGATGAAGTCACGCGTGGCGATATTGAGCAATCAGTCTCCGCTAATGGCACCTTGAATCCGGTCAGTCTGATCAGTGTCGGTACCCAAGTTTCCGGCATTGTGCGTAAGCTGTATGTGGACTTTAATGACCAGGTAAAAAAAGACCAGGTATTGCTGGAGCTGGATAGCGCGCTGTTTAATGCCCAGATTACCCAATCGCAAAACAGTGTGCGTAATAACCAGGCGAGCGTTGATCTGGCGGTGGCGAATGAAAAGCGCATGCGTGAGTTGTATGAGCAGGATTTTGTATCCAAACAGGAACTGGATACCGCAGTACAAGTGATGAAGTCTGCAAAAGCTCAACTGGAAAGTGCACGTGGCTTGTTGGCACGTGACCAGACCAATTTGAATTTCACCATTATCCGCTCACCGGTGTCGGGTGTGGTGATTAATCGCGTAGTCGATATGGGTCAAACTGTTGCTGCCAGTTTCCAAACACCAACCCTGATCCAGATCGCGCAAGACCTGGCGAAAATGCAGATCGATACCAGTTTTGCCGAGGCGGATATCGGCAAAATCAAGGTCGGGCAGAAAGTCAGTTTTAATGTGGATGCTTTCCCTAACCGCAATTTTGAAGGCGTAGTCAAGCAGGTGCGACTGAATTCAACCAACACTTCCAACGTGGTCACATACAACGTGGTCGTGTCTGTCGATAACGAGGATTTAACCTTGTTGCCAGGCATGACTGCCTACGTGAACATTGCCGTCGAACATGTGAAACAAACGATGCTGGTGCCGAATGCCGCCCTGAGATATAAACCCAAGCAGGATGCAGATGC
>DATHWT010000163.1:0-4264 GCA_035460345.1 Methylophilus sp.
TGAAAGTCAAAGGCGAATTTGGCAAACGTCCGTTGCAGGGTGAGCTGGTGACACAGGGTTTCCTGCCAGTGGCCACGCAGGGGAAAGATTCTGCACCCATCAACTCCAAAGGCTGGCTGAAATATGGCGCGGTTAACCTCAAATTTGATGGTGCTGTGTATGATTTGTTCGGCACCCAGCGCGTTAAAGGCAAGCTTAATGTCGATGGACCGTCACTGGCCGATGTGGGCGATCTGCTGGATCTGGCTTTCCCGCGCACACCGTCATTCCGGATTGCAGCCGAAATCGAAAAAAACACCGATCAATGGAAGGTGAATGTCTCGGATGCAAAAATTGGCCAAAGCCGCCTTGCAGGGCAATTCGTTTATGATTATGGCGATTTAAAACCCAAGTTGACCGGCGACGTCAAAGGTCCATTACTGGTGTTGGCTGATCTGGCCCCTGCGTTTGGTGCACCTGCGCCTACCGAGACTGGTGCTCCCAATAAAAAACCAGGCAAAGTATTTCCCGATGAGTCACTGGATTTTGCCACCTATGACCGCATGAATGCCGATATCAATATTCATTTCAACGCAGTTGACCTGGGTAGCGTTTTTAAAGAACGCATCTCACCGCTGGACTTCCAGTTAACCTTGCAGGACCGCAAGCTGACCGTCGCCAAGCTGCTTGCCGGTACTGAACAGGGTAGCTTGTCAGGCGCGCTGCTGATCGATGCGCCAGAAGCCAAAAATGAAGACGAGACTGTCAATCCTCCGCTACCAAAATGGGATGTACAGCTGGCGTTGAAAAATATCCAGCTTGAAAAATGGCTCAAGGTCAAACCTGAAGACCACTCTCCCAATGACAAAGACAAAAAAGAAGCCGCCAAAGATGCTCCTGCTTACATTAGCGGCCAGCTAAACGCAAGGGCAAAACTGAAAGGGCAGGGGCGCTCTACTGCCGCACTGTTGAAATCCCTGGATGGGCAGCTGGCATTAATGGTGCGTGACGGCGAAATCTCGCACCTGGTGGTGGAAGCGGCGGGCCTGGATATCGCACAAAGCGTAGGCCTGTTATTAAGAGGCGATCACGCTATCCCCATGCAATGTGCTGCGATGGGCTGGCACGCCGAAAAAGGCGTATTGACACCTGAAGCGGCATTGATCGATACCCCGGTGACCACGGTATATATACACGGCAATATGGACCTGGGAGAAGAACAGTTCAATCTCAAGTTGCAGGCCAATCCGAAAAACTTTTCGCCGTTTACCGTGCGTTCTCCCATCCTGGTGACCGGACCGTTTGTTGACCCGGCGGTGTCTATCAGCCCTGGCCCTATCGCAGCGCGTGTGGCAGGCGGTGTGTTACTGGCTTTGGTGACGCCGTTTGCCGCAATCCTGCCTTTCCTGGACCCAGGCAGCGGTGATCAACCTGCAAACGAAGGATGTCTGCAAACCCTGCAAAAACTGAAATCACAGGGCAAGCGTTAATCATTCTTTCTTCAATCCGTTTTTAATACTCAAGAAAGCTCAGGCAAAAAAAGAGCCCAACCGAAGTTGGGCTTAGGGAGCGATTTTGGAGATACGCTTACGGATTGTATTTAGCATAAGTTGTGCCACTTTTATTAATGCTATTGAAATCATATAGATAGTGTAATTTTCAGTTATTTTCATTGCTGTCAATTCAACAACTGTTTTGCAATGTGCACATGTTTGGTGCGTGATGGGCAATGCTGGCGCGCTATTTGTTTATCCGGTTTGATTTATCCAGGCAGTGGAAGTGGTTAAATCACGTTTACCTCACCGACTATCTCCCACTTGAGTCACTCCACCGGAAAAGTGCAAGCCATGGGCGCATCATGGTAAAATCCGGCTTTATTTTTATGTCAACGGAAACTCGATCGTCATGTTTAGCTTTTCAAGAAACTTAAATGTTGCCGACCCGGCGTTAGCCAAAATGATCTCGCAAGAGGTTGAGCGTCAGCACCAGCACATTGAATTGATTGCTTCAGAAAACTACACCAGCCCGGCAGTGATGGAAGCACAAGGCTCGCAACTCACCAATAAGTACGCCGAGGGTTATCCTGGCAAGCGTTTCTATGGTGGCTGTGAATTTGTCGATCAAGTAGAACAAATCGCGATTGACCGCCTGAAAGCCTTGTATGGCGCTGAATATGCCAACGTGCAGCCGCATTCAGGTTCACAGGCGAACCAGGCGGTGTATTTCTCCATCCTGAAACCAGGCGACACCGTGATGGGTATGAACCTGGGTCATGGTGGTCATTTGACGCATGGTTCCCCGGCTAACCTGTCCGGAAAATTATTCAATATCGTGCCTTATGGCCTCAACGATAAAGAAGAAATCGACTATGACGAAATGGAACGCATTGCCATCGAGTGCAAACCTAAACTGCTGATTGGCGGCGCATCCGCTTATGCATTGCGCTTTGACTGGGCACGCATGGCCGAGATCGCCAAAAAAGTCGGTGCTTATTTCATGGTCGATATGGCGCATTACTCCGGCCTGATAGCGGCGGGTGTTTATCCAAACCCGGTGCCACATGCTGACTTTGTGACGTCGACTACACACAAAACACTGCGTGGTCCCCGCGGCGGTATCATCATGGCTAAAGCCGAGTTTGAGAAATCAATCAACTCCAACGTGTTCCCAAGCCTGCAAGGAGGCCCGCTGATGCACGTGATTGCCGGTAAAGCCACCGCTTTCCTGGAAGCCGCTCAGCCTGAATTCAAGGTTTACCAGGAGCAGGTATTGAAAAATGCGAGCGCCATGGCTAAAACACTGGCAGAACGTGGCTTGCGTATTATCTCTGGTCGTACCGAGTCACATGTTTTCCTTGTTGATTTGCGCCCTAAAAATCTGACTGGTAAGGCTGCCGATGCTTACCTGGGCCAGGCACATATCACTGTGAACAAGAACGCGATCCCGAATGACCCGGAAAGCCCGTTCGTCACTTCCGGTATCCGTATCGGTTCGCCAGCCATTACTACGCGTGGTTTTAAAGAAGCTGAAGCCGAACAGGTCGCGCACCTGATCGCTGACGTGCTGGATAACCCTGAAAGTGCCGATGTGATTGCGGCGACCAAGGCAAAAGTACATGCCCTGGCGGATAAATTCCCGGTTTACGGCAAGTAAACATAGCCTGACGATCACGATATGAAGTGTCCGTTTTGCGGTGCTGACGATACACAAGTGGTGGATTCCCGTCTGAATGAGGAGGGGAACTCCATCCGCAGGCGCAGGCGTTGCCAGGTATGCGACAAGCGCTTTACCACCTACGAGACGGCAGAGCTGCACCTGCCGCAGGTGGTGAAACAAAACGGCACGCGTGAAGAGTTCAAGCGCGAAAAATTACGGGTGTCATTCACCCGTGCTTTGCATAAACGGCCGGTGCCGACCGAGTATGTGGATAAGGCGCTGGACAGGATAGTGCAGAAAATACTAGGCCTGGGTGCGCGCGAAGTGCCTGCGCGCTTGCTGGGCGAAACAGTGATGCAAGAATTGAAACAAATGGACCAGGTGGCGTATATCCGCTTTGCTTCAGTCTACCGGAGCTTTTCGGATGTGGATGACTTTCATAATGCCATCCGCGACCTGGACAATTAATCAGTGGTAAAAATTAGCCTAAAGGTGGGCGCATGAAACTGATCAAGATCTCTGCGATTGTGCTATCGGTATTTACGCTTATCCTGACCATCGTTTTTTTTACCTGGTGGGCTTTTAAAGACCAGGCGGTATTTGGCAGTGAAAAATTTGACCAGACCCGCTGGATAGAATTATCCAATACCGTACAAAAAGATTGCCGTCGCGGCGACATGGCCTATGACCTCAAAAATCATATCCTCATTCGAGGCGCACAAAAAGAGGCGGTGATGGCTTTGCTGGGTCGCCCCAGCCTGGAAGATGCCAATGCGCTGGAATATGACCTGGGTAAATGCATGCATGTGTATCATGCTTTGCGGATTTATTTTGATCAGGATAGCCGGCTGACGCATAGCCAGATCTCCTCACATTAAACTATGTGCCTTTGAGAGGTACTCCTGGAAAGTTTAATAGGTGGTTTTTTTAGATAATCACTATTCTTTTTTCGCTTTCTCAGCGAGTCACTTTTCTTTGCTTGCCCAAAGAATAAGTAACCAAAAGAAAGGGCACCCTAGCTTCCGCTTCTTCCCTGCGTTGCTCATCAACGTGGGCGTCCAACGAAACTCGCCCTGACAAGCCACACAGAACGTGGCTTGTTGCGGAACTCGAACAGACGCTGGCCGAC
>DATHWT010000164.1:0-1882 GCA_035460345.1 Methylophilus sp.
TATGTGAATTCCGCCCGGCCTGGCTTTGATAACCGCTCGCTGTATTACAACGCCAACTCCGGCAAACTGGAAACCATCACTTACAACATTTCCACTGCTGCCGGTTTTTCACCAAACACCGGCATCTTCAGCCTGGAAGTAGACGACAAGGGTGAAGTGCTCACAAGTTCGGGCGATATTTCCCAGTTCAACCCGGCCTTTGGGGATGCGGGCACCATGCCAAGTTACGACGCTGCAAGCAATCTTTATTATGCAAAGCAGGAACACGGCAACCTGGTGTTTGTGGTGGACAACAAGCAGCGCGAAAAGCTAAAAGAGATCAAACTGGACTTCAGCAAGGCGCAAGTGGCGCATGATGATGTGAGTGACCATTTTGTTGGCTTTACCGGTGTGGCTGGCAATGAATTAGCCCTGCTAGACGTGGACCATAAGACTGTATTGATCTTTGACCTGGCTGGCCAGTATGTCGGGAAAAGTGCATTGCCTAAAACCATGAAGCTACGTTCACATAACCATTTCAATGGTGCCGGCTACAGCAACGGCATGCTGTTCGTTTATCACGAAAACGAAGGCGAGTTTGGTACTTATTACGGATTCAAAGTTGTCAAATAAAAGTGGCTAAGTAAAAATTTATATAACAAAAAACCGCGCAGCAGCGCGGTTTTTCTTCAATCAGCCAGGCCTTATTGGCTGGCAATATTCATTTTTAGCGGAGAGTCATAATGCCAGTGGTTACGCCAGGCACCTACCACCAGGTTAGGGTATTCCGGCTTGCCCAGGCTGCCGTTATAGCGGCCTAGCGCACGGTAATAATCACCGCGTTCTATATCCAGGTAGTGGCGCAAAATCGTGCAGCCGTAACGCAGGTTCAGGCGCATATCAAACAGGTTATGCTCGTTGGCACCTATGCTTTTCACCCAGAACGGCATCACCTGCATATAGCCACGGGCACCGACACTGGAAACAGCATATTTCTTGAAACCACTTTCAACCTGGATCAAGCCCAGCACCAACTGCGGATCAAGGCCAGCACGCGTCGCTTCATAATGCACTGACTTTAAAAAGTCTTCGCGGTATTGTGTATCCGGCATGCGTTTTGTCAACCGCACTGACATTTCCTGCATCCATTGCTGCGCGGTTTGCTCGGTGTCAAACAGGAGGCGAGGCGCTGCCACATCGCTGACTGATTTTTGCATCACAGATTTGACGCTGTTAGCTAAAGGCTCTTCTTTCTGGTTACCGGCCAAGGTGAGTAACGACCATAACAACAGGCCGGTCAACATCATGGCAGCAGGTAAAAAGCGTGGTTTATTCATCTTGCCTATTCTATGCAATAGAGAAACGATCCAGGCGCAGAACAGAAGCAATAAAGCCTTCTAGTTAATGCCCAAGTTTGTCACTTAAAAACGCAACACTATCAGCCACTTGCAAGTTTTGTGCCTCGGCATCCGTGCGGCCTTTATATTCCACTTTACCTTCGGCCAGGCCACGGTCGCCAATCACAATACGATGCGGGACGCCCATCAGGTCACTTTCAGCGAACATCACGCCCGGGCGCTCACCGCGGTCATCCAGCAACACATCCACGCCAGCTTGCTGCAATTGCTTGTACAAATCAAATGCGGCTTGTTTCACAGCATCACTTTTATCCAGGCCAATCGGGCAGATCACCACATCAAACGGCGCCATGCTGCGAGGGAAAATAATACCTTTGTCATCATGGCCCTGTTCAATCGCCGCACCGACGATACGTGACACGCCTATGCCGTAACAGCCCATTTCCATCACTTGCGACTGACCGTTTTCGTCCAGGTAAGTCGCCTGCATCGCTTCGGAGTATTTGGTACGCAACTGGAAAATATGGCCTACCTCGATACCGCGG
>DATHWT010000165.1:0-5470 GCA_035460345.1 Methylophilus sp.
ACAGAAGAAAAGCCGGCAGACAAATTAAAACAAAAGGCTTTGAAAAAGCTGCTCAATTTCTAACGTGAGTGTTTTTGCAGAAAAACTGATCGCCTGGCAGCAAGTGCATGGCAGGCATGATTTGCCTTGGCAGCAAACACGTGACCCATATGCGGTGTGGGTATCGGAGATTATGCTGCAGCAAACGCAGGTCAGTGCAGTGATCGGCTACTATGGCCGCTTTATGGCGCGATTTCCCACCGTTGCCAGTTTGGCTGAGGCCACTCAGGATGATGTGATGCAGCACTGGAGCGGACTAGGCTATTATTCCCGCGCCCGCAACCTGCAACATGCAGCCCAAACCATTATGCGTGAGCATGGTGGCATCTTTCCGCAAGATTTTCTCCAGATCCAAAGCCTGAAGGGCATAGGCCGCTCAACCGCAGCGGCGGTCTCTGTATTTGCCTTTCAGCAACCGCAGACTATTCTGGATGGTAATGTGAAACGGGTGCTGGCGCGCCTGCATGCCGTTGACGGCTGGCCAGGGCTACCACTTATTGAAAAACGGTTATGGGCATTAGCAGAAAGCTTGCTACCTGAAAAAAATCTGCCAGCCTATATCCAGGGATTGATGGATTTTGGCGCCACATTATGTACGCGCAGCAAGCCGCGTTGTCAGGATTGCCCGATGCAGGGTGAATGCCAGGCTTTCCAGCAACAACGTGTTGCTCAGCTGCCTGCTTCCAAGCCACGCAAGGCTATCCCCGAAAGGCAAACGACGATGCTGATGATTATGGATGCCGGAGAGATACTGCTCGAGAAAAGGCCAGATAAAGGCATATGGGGTGGGCTCTGGAGCTTTCCCGAATGCAAGCCAGAGCAGATTTCTGTGCAGCAGGCAGAGCAGCGATATGGCATGCAGGCAGAATCACTGGAAGGTTTGCCGGTGCTCTGGCATACCTTTACTCACTTCAAGCTGGAAATCACACCGCAACCGTTACAACTAACAGGCAAGCGGCCGGCGCTGCAACCGCATTTACAATGGCTGCCGCTTGCTGATGCCATAGCGGCAGCTTTGCCTACCCCGGTGCGGACATTGCTTAAAACGCTACAACAATCGCGTTATTGATTCAGCGCAATTTAAGACTCGGCATTGGCCAAACGGAAAATATGGCTCGCCAATTCTGCCTGATTGGCTTTTGCGTGATGCAGTAATGCCAGTCCATCTTCAGGCTTGACGGTAGCTTTCTGATAGATCACAGGTAATTCAAAAATCGCAATTTCGCGTTCAACGATGTTCAGGTTGTTGTGAGCGGAACCCTGTAATACATCCATCAATTTGTCGTAAACATTGTCTGTTACACGTGTATACGGAAACAGAATCCAGAAATCCGTGCCCTCCCGGCCAACCAGGTCAGATTTCCTGAATGAGTTTTGCAAGTCATGTGTCAATGATGAAAGCTGACGCAGCGCTTCAGGCGCACCGTAAGCTTCCCCCAGGCTGTTGTCATCGCCATAGGCAATTTTGACCAAAGCGATATTAAAATCGTCAGCGTGCCTGACCAGCACCTGGCAAATCCAGTCTAATGTATCTATAAATCGACTACATAACTGAATGTCGGAAATCATGCGGAACCTCTATATATTTATAATGATTGAATATGGCTTTGTGGTGCGAAAACCCAGAAATCCACCGCTATGCTAGCAGAAACTACCTGATAAAGGCAGTGCGAAAAGCTTGAGTAAGCGGGTGCTGTTTATAGAATCTATTCAACTTATGACGCGAAACTGTTGCAAATCTACAACAATCTCAACTTGGACTAAGCAATTTGACGTATTCACTTGCGCCAAACACGCGCATTTTGCAAAAATTGCACTGACCTTCTTGGAAATGCATGGCAGATTCCGAGGGAGTTACTGGAGGCATGGATGTTTTTAGATCATCCGGCCAAAAGCAATATCCTTACACAAGTTGTAAAAACAACATTTTTGGAGATTCGTATGAATACAAAATTAAACGTTGCAGTTGCAGCAGCTCTGTTCGCTGCAGCTACTGGCGCTCAAGCTGGTATCGTTATCCCAGCTGGTGACTGGACTCTGGACATAGGTGGCGTAGTTAATGCTTACTACACACACACATCTTTCAGTGGCGATGATGCAACTGCTGGTGAGCGTGGTAATGGTGATAGCGTAAACAACATCACTACTGGTTTGTTGCCAAACTACCTGAGCGTTTCTGGTAAAACACGTCAGAACGATTTGGATGTTGGTTTCACAATCAGCATCAACCCAGGTGCTTCAACACGTAATGCAGGCTTCCAAGGTTCACAACAAGAAAACCGTCAAGCATTCTTGACATTCGGTGATGCTTCTTGGGGTTCTATCAAGCTTGGTAAAGATTTGGGCATCTATGCTTCAGATGCAATCTTGAACGACCAAACATTGTTAGGTGTTGGTTCTGCTGCTGGTGCTTTGGCTGGCAACACAACTACTTTGGGTCGTATTGGTCGTGGTTATAACTACGCTGACTGGAAAGCTCAAATTGCTTACACTTCACCAAACTGGAATGGTTTCCAATTTACAGCCGGTGTAACACAAGGCTGGAATGCATTAGCTGGCGGTTTCGGTAGTGTTGGTTCTACAGAGCGTTCAGGCTCACAATCAGCATACGAAGCTAAAGCTTCTTATGAGTGGACTGGCGATGTAGCTGGTAAAGTTTGGGTTTCTGCAATCAGCCAAAAAGTTGAAGGTTTAGGTACTGCAGCTGTTCCAGCAACAGTCGGTATTGTTGGCGGTATCCCAGCTGTTATTCCAGCTGTTGCAGGCACTAGCTTTGGTGATGAGCGTGCAAATGCTTGGGACGTTGGTACAGCTGTAAACTTGGCTGGCTTCGGTCTTGTAGGTTACTACGGTCAAGGTAAAGGTATTGGTCAAACAGTTCAATTATTGAATGGTTTTGATGCTCAAGGTAAACGTCGTGATTCTGACCAATGGTATGTACAAGGTTCATATGTATTGCCAGGCGTAGGTACTAAATTGGCAGCTTCTTATGGTCGTTCTACATTAGAAGGTAACGGCGGCGAGGCATTGGATGAACTGAAACAAAGCCTGTGGGTAGTTGGTGCTTATCATCCTTTGACTAAACACTTGAACTTGGTAGCTGAATATTCACAAGCTAAAGATGATACAAGCGTGAATAATGCTCCTGATACAGATTTCAAAGCGAAGACTGTTTCTTTAGGTGCAATCCTGTTCTTCTAGTTTAATTGCAGAGTATTCTGCATAAATTAAAAGTCAGTAAAAACGGCAACTTCGGTTGCCGTTTTTTTTATTCAAGTCTTACTTATCACTCAATTATTAGCGATGATCAATTATGAATTTATATCCAGTGACGATTGTAGAAAATTTTTATGAAGATCCAGATGCTGTGCGAACATTTGCGTTAAATCAAAAATATCAGTACCGTCATCAGTTAAAAGATGTGCCATACGTTTTCCCTGGGGCACGAACTAAGGATTTATCTGTAATCAACAAACCTTTATTTGATAAGGTAAATCATAAAATAATCTCGTTATTTCATAATTCTGAATATGAGCGTATGCGCTGGGCAATTGCAACAAACTTTCAAAGTGTAAGTGAAGATTATGGCAGGGGTATAATTCATACGGATAGTAATACAGTTTTTGCAGCGGTTTTATATCTGAGCCCTGATGCCCCACTAGATGCTGGCACGTCATTATTTAAACCAAATAAACAGTTCGATCAGGCTGCTTATGAAAAAGCACTTAAAGAAAATGATAAACGATTTGCAGCAGGCACAATCGCTATGGATACCGGCTATCATTCAATGTTCGATGAAATTGTGCGAATCAATAATGTATATAACACGCTGATTTTGTACGAAGGCCGTCACTATCATGCTGCCAACAAGTTCTTTGGCAAAACCTTGAAAGACTCACGGCTTGCACAAGTGTTTTTTGTCAGCAGCATTGATGCGCAAAAGCATAGTTCTTTCCCTATCTGGCGCAGTCAGCAAATCAAGATTTGATGCTAATCATCAATCCCCAGTTCCTGGATTTTACGTGTGAGTGTATTCCGCCCCATACCTAACTGATTGGCTGCTTCAATACGGCGGCCATCAGTATGCGCTAAGGCGCGGGTAATCAATATCCGCTCAAACTCTTTGGTTTTAGTTTCCAGGATATTTGTTTCGCCACGGTTGAGTGCATCGGTGACTTCCTGCGCCAACGCCTCTTGCCAGGAACCGCCACTGTTATGCTTGCTTGAGTCTTCTTTTAATTCCGGCGGTAAATCATTTACGTCTACGTTTTGCCCGGGTGCCATGACTGTCAGCCAGTGACAGACGTTTTCAAGCTGGCGGACATTACCGCTCCAGTTCACCGACATCAGGTATTTCAGGGCGGCTGGAGAAAGTTGTTTGGGCTCTACACCCAGTTGTTGCGCGCTATGTACCAGAAAGTGTTTGGTCAGGAACGGAATATCCTCCCTACGCTCGCGTAAAGGTGGCAGGCGCAGGCGAATGACATTCAGGCGATGGAACAGGTCCTCCCTAAACAAGCCTTGCTTGACGCGCTCTTCCAGATCCTGGTGAGTGGCGGCAATGACGCGTACATTCACTTTGATTGGCTGGTGGCCGCCGACACGATAAAACTGTCCATCCGAAAGCACGCGTAATAACCTGGTTTGCAAATCTGCGGGCATATCACCGATTTCATCCAGAAACAGGGTGCCGGTATCGGCTTGTTCGAAACGCCCTCTCCTGGCGGCTGCAGCCCCGGTAAATGCGCCACGCTCATGACCAAACAGTTCCGATTCCAGCAAGTCTTTTGGAATGGCTGCGGTGTTGATGGCAATAAACGGTTTGTCTGCACGTGGGCTATGTCTGTGCAATGCACTGGCGACCAGTTCTTTACCGCTGCCGGATTCGCCGTTGATCAGCACGGTTGAATGCGAGCGGCTCAGGCGGCCAATGGCGCGAAAGACTTCCTGCATGGCTGGCGCCTGGCCGATGATTTCAGGTGTTGGTTCGTTATCTTCCACCTTTTCAACAGCTTGGCGCATGCTTTCATCAACAGCGCGTTTGATGATTTCAATCGCCTGATCTACATCAAAAGGTTTTGCCAGGTATTCAAACGCACCGCCCTGGAACGCTGCCACAGCACTTTCCAGGTCAGAATAAGCCGTCATGATGATGACAGGGATTTCAGGGTAGTGCTGTTTCACTTCGGATAGAAAGTCCAGCCCTGAGCCATTGGGCATGCGGATATCACTAACGATGACCTGTGGTTGCTCACGGTTCAGGGCGTTGAGTGCCTCTGCGGGTGAGGAGAAGGTTTTAAATTCAAAATCGGTGCGGGCGAGGGCTTTTTCAAATACCCAGCGGATTGATTTGTCGTCATCTAAGATCCAGATTGGCTTCATGGCAATTCTCTTTGAGTTACTGCTGTTTGATTAATGTTAGGGTGAGTTC
>DATHWT010000166.1:0-6486 GCA_035460345.1 Methylophilus sp.
CTTAATTATCTGTAAAAAATCATTAAATTAGCTTTTGCTGAACCCCCAATTGCGTATAAAATAGGCACCTTTTCGCAGCCATTATTTCAAGCTGGGTTTATCTCAAGTTTGGTTTCGAAGCAAACTACCTGTAAAGCAACAATTACGTGCAAATTGGCAAACACATACTGAAGAACAACCTGGTCGTCGCCCCCATGGCGGGTGTGACGGACAGGCCTTTCCGCATGCTTTGCAAAAAGCTTGGGGCGGGACTGGCTGTTTCCGAGATGGTGACTTCCAATTCCCTCTTGTACGGTAGCGAGAAAACGCTGCGCCGCGCCAATCATGAGGGCGAAGTTGACCCCATTTCGGTGCAGATTGCAGGTGCCGATCCTAAAATGATGGCAGAGGCGGCCAAATACAATGTGGATAATGGCGCGCAAATCATCGATATCAACATGGGTTGCCCGGCCAAAAAGATCTGTAATGTAATGGCTGGTTCTGCCCTGCTCAAGGATGAACCACTGGTTGCACAAATTTTACGTGCCGTGGTCAATGCCGTGGATGTGCCGATCACTTTGAAAATCCGCACGGGTTGGGACAAGCAAAACCGTAATGCAATCGCGGTGGCAAGAATGGCCGAGGATATCGGCGTACAAGCGCTAGCCATGCATGGCCGAACCCGCGCCTGTCTTTATACCGGCGATGCTGAGTATGAAACTATCGCTGCCGTAAAACAGGCAATCAAGATTCCGCTGATTGCCAATGGCGATATCACCACCCCGGAAAAAGCTAAGTATGTGCTGGAAATGACCGGTGCTGATGCGGTGATGATAGGCCGCGCTGCGCAGGGTCGCCCTTGGATATTCCGTGAGATTGAGCACTTTCTGGCCACGGGTGAACACATGCCATCACCAGAAGTGACCGAGATCCGTAGCGTGATGCTGGAACACCTGCATGACCTCTATGCTTTTTATGGCGAACTGACTGGCATGCGTGTTGCTAGAAAACATATCTCCTGGTACACCAAGGGCTTGAAAGATTCTGCCAACTTCCGTCATGGCATGAATCAATTACAGACTATCGAACTGCAGTTAAGCGCGATCAATCAGTTTTTTGATCAACTGCAGCAACAAGATGCACGCTTGCAATATGTGAGCGAAGCACAAGAAGATAGCGGGCCAGGAAATCATTCGACAGACGGCATTCCGGTAAACGGCAAGCAAAGCGAGGCGTTGGCAGCATAATGAATCAATGTGACCTGGCAATGGGCGTGGAGCGCGCACTGGAAGAGTACTTTAAAGACCTTGATGGCCAACCGCCGCATGCCGTATACGATATGGTGCTGCAGTGTGTAGAAAAACCCATGCTGATCCATATCCTCAAGCGTGCCGGTGGCAACCAGAGCAAGGCTGCCGAGATACTTGGCCTGAACCGCAATACGCTGCGCAAGAAATTGCAGCAGTACAAAATCGAATAAATTTAAGCCTCCTTTGATGACGAAGACTTAATTTATTCTGTATTCAAAGGAGAACAAGGCGGCAAGGATGAAGTGGCGAAGTAAGAGATCAAGCCACTGAAGACGAAGCCAACGACCAATACTTTAATAAAAATAAAGCCCGTTTGGATACAAAGTAAATTATATGGCAGTCATCAAAAGAGCACTCATCAGCGTTTCCGATAAAACCGGTATCCTCGAACTTGCAAAAGACCTGAACAGTTTCGGTATCGAGATACTTTCTACTGGCGGCACCGCCAAGCTATTCCGTGACAACAATATCGCAGTAACCGAAGTCAGCGACTACACGGGTTTTACCGAAATGCTGGATGGCCGCGTCAAGACACTGCATCCCAAGGTACATGGCGGCATACTGGGCAGGCGCGACCTGCCGGAACATACGGCAGCCATGGCCGAAGCCGGCATTCCAAACATCGATATGGTGGTGGTCAACCTCTATCCGTTTGAAGCCACAGTAGCCAAAGCTGACTGTACGCTGGAAGATGCGATTGAAAATATCGACATTGGCGGCCCGGCCATGGTGCGCTCTGCCGCCAAGAACTGGAAAGACGTAGCCGTGCTGACCGATGCTTCGCAATATGCAGAAGTAGTCGCAGAAATGAAAGCCACCAACGGCGCCACCAGCCAGGCCACCCGCTTTGCCTTGTCTGTGGCCGCTTTCAATCGCATCAGCAATTATGATGGCGCGATCAGTGACTACCTGTCCTCGTTCAATACCGATGGCACTCGTAACGCTTTCCCCGCACAGACCAACGGCCGCTTCATCAAGGTGCAGGATCTTCGCTATGGCGAAAACCCACACCAACAGGCTGCCTTCTATCGTGACCTCTACCCTGCCCCAGGCTCACTGGTCACCGCACAACAACTGCAAGGCAAGGAGCTGTCTTACAACAATATCGCCGATGCCGATGCGGCATGGGAGTGCGTAAAAAGCTTTGATACAAGTGCATGCGTCATCGTCAAGCATGCAAATCCCTGCGGTGTGGCGCTGGGCGTTACCCCACTGGAAGCTTACAGCAAGGCCTTCAAGACTGACCCAACCTCGGCTTTCGGCGGCATTATCGCCTTTAACCAGACCGTGGATGCAGCGGCTGCCGAATCAGTCTCAAAGCAGTTTGTAGAAGTGCTGATTGCGCCGGATTACACCGCAGAAGCACTTGCTATATTCAAGGCAAAAGCCAATGTACGTGTATTGAAAATCGCCTTGCCACAAGGTGGCAACAGCGCCTGGGAAAAAGGCCGTAACTCACATGACACCAAGCGCGTAGGTTCCGGCCTGCTAATACAGACAGCAGACAACCACGAAATCAGCGCTGCTGATTTGAAGATCGTGACTAAAAAACAACCAACCCCCGCGCAGCTGGAAGACCTGTTATTCGCATGGCGTGTTGCCAAATATGTGAAGTCCAATGCCATCGTATTCTGCGGTGGTGGCATGACTCTGGGCGTGGGCGCTGGCCAGATGAGCCGTGTAGACAGTACCAAAATCGCCGCTATCAAGGCACAGAACGCAGGCCTGACGTTGCAAGGCTGTGCAGTAGCCTCTGATGCCTTCTTCCCCTTCCGCGATGGTGTCGACGTACTAGCCGAAGCTGGCGCAAGCTGTGTGATCCAGCCCGGTGGCAGTATCCGTGACGAAGAGGTAATCGCTGCCGCTGATGAACATGGCTTGGCCATGGTGCTTACTGGTATTCGCCATTTCAGGCATTAAAGTACAGGATTAGGAAACAGGCATGAAGGTACTCGTGATTGGTGGCGGTGGTCGTGAACATGCATTGGCATGGAAGCTGGCACAGAACAAAAATATAAGCCGCATCTATGTAGCCCCCGGTAATGCGGGCACGGCAACTGACCCGGACATGGTGAATGTGCCGATTAGCAGCGTGGCCGAATTGGTCGATTTTGCCACTACTGAACAAATCGCCCTGACTGTTGTTGGCCCGGAAGCTTCACTGTCACAAGGCGTGGTAGATGCTTTCCGCGCAGTGGGTCTCAAGATTTTTGGCCCGACCAAGGCAGCTGCCCAGCTAGAGAGCTCCAAGGATTTTGCCAAGGCATTTATGGTGCGCCACAACATTCCTACCGCAGCGTATGCAACCTTCACCGATGCTGATGCCGCACATGAATATGTGAAAAAACAGGGGGCACCCATCGTCATCAAGGCCGATGGCTTGGCAGCAGGCAAGGGAGTGGTTGTCGCGATGGATGAAGCCGAGGCGCATGCGGCGATTGATGCCATGCTCTCAGACAACAAACTCGGCAGCGCTGGTGCGCGCGTTGTCATCGAGGAGTTTCTGACGGGTGAAGAAGCCAGCTTCATTGTAATGGTAGATGGCAAGAATATATTGCCATTGGCCACCAGCCAAGACCATAAGCGATTACTAGATGGCGATGAAGGCCCAAACACTGGTGGCATGGGCGCTTATTCGCCTGCCCCGGTGGTAACGCCGGACATTCACGCCAAAGTCATGCGCGAAATCATAGGCCCTACTGTCGCAGGCATGGCAAAGGATAGCATTCCCTACACTGGTTTTTTATATGCTGGCCTGATGATCAGCCCGAATGGCGATGTCAAAACACTGGAATTCAATTGCCGCATGGGCGATCCGGAAACCCAGCCTATTATGCTGCGACTGAAGAGTGACCTGGTTGAGCTGGCAGAGCATGCCGTGGCAGGCACGCTGGATCAGGCGGAAGTGATCTGGGACAGGCGTACCGCGCTGGGAGTAGTAATGGCTTCTGCCAATTACCCTGATACACCGCGGATCGGTGATGCAATTAGCGGCTTGCCCAAAGACTTGCAGGATGCGCATGTGTTTCATGCTGGCACCACATTGAAGGATGGCGAAGTGCTCACCAGCGGCGGCCGAGTACTGTGCGTGACGGCATTAGGCGAAACCGTGAAGTATGCACAGAGCCGTGCCTACCAGATTGCGGAAGACATCCAGTTTGCAGGCAAGCAGATGCGTAAAGATATCGGCTACCGGGCAGTAAAAGGCTAACCAGCCGCATTGGCTCGACAATATGGCCAGCGCTTTCAAAATCCGTACGAGAGGCCTGCGTCACTACCTTAAAACTGGCGGCGTCATTGCTTACCCCACCGAATCGATTTTCGGCTTGGGCTGTGACCCCGGCAACCGCCATGCAGTAAAACGCATTTTACTGATTAAGCGCAGACCCCAACATAAAGGCCTGATCCTGATTGCTGACAAGCTGGAACGCTTGACTCGCTATCTTGCACCACTCAGTAGCGAGCAAATCCAGCAGATGCAAGCCTCCTGGACAGATCCTACAAAACCTCACACCTGGCTGGTACCAACTGCCACTTCTTGCCCCAAATGGCTGACTGGCCGCCATCACTCCATTGCAATCCGCGTAACGCATCATCCCCTGTCTGCCAGGATATGCAAAAATACAGGCATGGCTATCGTATCCACCAGCGCTAATCGCAGTGGCTGCCAGCCTGCAAAAAACACACGCATGTGCTACCAGCTTTTCGGCAAACAGCTAAGAATCCTGAACGGCATGACAGGCTGCGCAAAAAAGCCATCAACGATTCAGGATTTGCTGACTGGTAGAGTGTTAAGAAAATAATCACGAAGCAACTTTAGAGATATTGAATGAACACAAACGCTGTATTCGAATACCTGCAAGGCCTGCAAAACCGCATCGTAGAAGCTGTGGAAATGGTGGATGGCAAGACCTTCCTGCATGATAGCTGGCAACGTCCCGAAGGCGGTGGTGGCACATCCTGCATGCTGGAAGAAGGCAATGTATTTGAACGTGCTGGTGTAGGCTTTTCACATGTCATTGGTAACAAGCTACCCCCAGCTGCCAGCGTGGCGCATCCAGAGGCGGCAGGCAGGCAATGGAAAGCAATGGGTGTTTCACTGGTGTTTCATCCACGCAACCCCTATGTACCGACTGTGCATATGAACGTGCGCTTCTTTGTAGCTGAAAAAGAAGGCGAAGCGCCTATCTGGTGGTTTGGCGGTGGGATGGACCTGACACCCTATTATGGTTTTGAGGAAGATGCGGTACATTTCCACCGTACCTGCCGCGATGCCTTATCCCAATTCGATACAAGCCTATACCCAACATTCAAAAAAGACTGTGACGAGTATTTCTACCTCAAACACCGCAAGGAACCGCGCGGCATAGGCGGTATCTTCTTTGATGATTTCAACAAACTGGGGTTCGAACGCAGCTTTGAAATGCTCAAAGCCGTGGGTGACGCCTTTACACAAGCCTACCTGCCTATCGTACAACGCCGCAAGGATCAGGCTTATGGCGAGCAGCAACGGGATTTTCAAGCCTATCGTCGCGGGCGCTATGTGGAATTCAACCTGGTTTACGACCGCGGTACACTATTTGGCCTGCAATCGAATGGGCGCACAGAATCGATCCTGCTATCAATGCCGCCTGTTGTTAAATGGCGGTATGACTGGAAACCTGAAGCGGGCTCGGCTGAAGCCAAACTTTACAGCGACTTTTTGATAGATAAAGACTGGCTGCAAGTCCTATAACAGCTAGCCATTTTTGCTGGCATAAATAGTGCATAATCCTTAAAGAAATCAAAAGAATAACTAAAAGGGAGATTATTGATGCTTAAGCAGCTTTTCCGCACCAAATCAGTGGCACACAGCAGCAATAGCGGTCTAAAAAGATGCCTGAGTGCTTTTGATTTGGCGCTATTGGGAATTGGCGGTGCTATCGGTACTGGCATCTTTGTATTGACTGGCCTTGCCGCTGCAACCCAGGCTGGTCCCGCTGTCATCATATCGTTCATCATTGCAGGTGTTGCCTCCGCTTTTGCAGCACTCTCTTACGCTGAATTGGCCGCTTCCGTTGGCGGTTCCGGTAGCGCTTACGGTTATAGCTATGTCGCTTTTGGTGAGTTTTTTGCCTGGGTGATCGGCTGGATTCTTCTGCTGGAGTACGGTGTCGGCGCAGCTGCGGTAGCCAACGGCTGGGCTGGCTATTTTATG
>DATHWT010000167.1:0-2098 GCA_035460345.1 Methylophilus sp.
GCCACGATGTAAGGCGGGCGGCCTTTGACTTCGTCATACACTCGCGCAAGGTACTCACCGAGTACACCAATGAATAGCAATTGCACGCCGGCAAAAAACATCATGCTGGCGACCACTGTTGGCCAACCGGGAATAGACTCATGGAAAAATAAAGCATCAATCACCACCACTGCGCCATAGGCAAATGCAATCAGAGCCAGGACCACACCAGTCAAACTTGCCAGCCGTAAAGGCAATACCGAGAAACTGGTGATGCCCGTCCACGCCAGCGCAATCAATTTGAGTTTTGAATAGGCACTCTCGCCGTGCAGTCTTGGTAAAGGGGTATAGGGGATACCTATCGATTTGTACCCTACCCAGGCGTAGATACCTTTCATAAAACGATTACGCTCTGGCAGCGCACACAAGGCATCTACCACTTTTCTATCCATCAGGCGGAAATCACCAGCATCCCGCGGGATATCGATATGGCTGCTGGAACTCATCATGCGGTAAAACAGGCGTGAACCCCATAACTTGAATGAGGATTCCTGTTCGCGGTCCTGACGGACGGCGTAGACCATGTCATAGCCTTCGCGCCATTTTTCCAGCATGGTAAACATCAGCTCTGACGCGTGCTGACCATCGGCGTCCATACAAATCACCAGGTCACCTTTGGCAAAGCCTAGCCCTGCACTGATGGCGTTTTCCTTGCCGAAATTTCGCGAGAACCTGACCAGGGTGACATGGTGGATGTCTATCAGGGTTTGCACCACCTGCGCCGTTTGGTCGCGACTGCCATCATCGACCACGACGATATCCCAATGTGGTGACATTTGCTGCAGCACACTGCCGATATTTTGCAGTGTGCTGGCAATGTTTTTTTCTTCATTGTAAGCCGGCACCATCACCGTGATATGCGGCTGGGCGGTCGGGCGGGCAGAGTCTGTGATTGTCATGGCATTACTTCGGTAATGAACTGGTTAGATTGTAGCGGATTAAACCTAGTTTTTGGCGGGCGTTGCCAAACGATCTTTACCTTGCAGCATACGGCGGTCTTTCACCACGGCCAGAGACATGCCTTCTCGCTGGATGTTGATGATCACTTTGCCTTGCATGACTTCATGGCAATGCATATTGGTGGTAGAAAGATAAAAATCTGCTTCTTCCCACCTGCGTGTGACGCTGAAACGGCCATCGAGGTATGGCTCAATTTGCGGCGTATCCACGCAGGCCCCTACCCAGTAAGGTCCTGGCCGTGCGGGCAATTTCATGTCGAGCAACTGATCTGCCGCCGCACGCAAGGCACTGGACCAGTAATCATCTTCCCACTTGAACTGGGCCTGTTTTTGCTCACCCGCCAGCCGGTTCAGGCGTACATATTCATATGGATGCAACTTGACGATATCGACCAGTGTCACCAGCATCAGGCCGCTGACCACACCGGCCCATAGCGCCTGGAAAGTGACACGCGCCTTCAAGCGGCTATTCACCAGCGCCTGCCATACAGAGAGCACGGACCAGGCCGATAGGATTGCCAGAGGTGGCAGCAGGAAAGTAAAGTGCCGCACGCCATTGTAAAGTGCAGGCTTGTCATTCAGGACGAATGCCAGCGGGAATAGAATGCCCAGCAACAGGGTGTGCAGCACAATACGCGTTTCTATGTCTGCCGCTTTTAAAGCGTGCTTGCACAACAGCCACACTACAGGGATAGCGGCCAGCCCCAGCAGGGCAGCCTCAGGTAGTTTCACCGCCAGATATTGAAACAGGTAACTGCGTGGTACGTCGCCAATGTTATACATCACCCCGTTGACCATGGTTTGCATATTGAAATCAAAGTGCGAAAACGATGCGGCGGCTTCAAAAATGTTGTCTACGTCAATCACGCTCCATGGCCAGCAGATCGCCATAAACACGAAAGCCAGCACTGCCGCAGGCAGTAACACCACCACCATACGCAACAACCGGGAAAATACCGGATAGCCGTGATGCAAATGATCCAGCCAAGCGCGCCAGATGATGAGCAGGATCAGGTAAATGACAGCGAAGGCGCCGCCGACGCGCAAGCCCAGCGCACCGCCTACCGCAAATCCCAATAGCACAATGGCTTTACCACTGA
>DATHWT010000168.1:0-6667 GCA_035460345.1 Methylophilus sp.
TGGCCGATGCCTTTTTGAACCAGCCAACATTGATCGAAGTAGCGCGCAGCAATGCAACCAATGACAATGTGGAACAAAAAGCCTACTTGGTGAACACGGATAAAAAAGAACGTTTCCTGGTGCAGCTACTGAAACAATATGCCAGCCAGCAAGTGATCATTTTTACCAAAACCAAATTGTCTGCCAGCAAACTGGCACGTGCTCTGGAACGCGCTGAAGTCCCATGTAGCGCGATTCACGGTGATAAATCGCAGAAAGAGCGTATTGAAGCACTCGATGCTTTTAAAGCCGGCACTATTCATGCGCTGGTCGCCACGGATGTGGCGGCTCGCGGCCTGGATATCAGCGACTTGCCTTTGGTCATCAATTACGAAATCTCTACAGCGCCTGAAGATTATGTGCACCGGATTGGCCGTACTGGCCGCGCTGGCGCCAAAGGCATTGCGATTTCATTGATTGATGAAGAAGAAACCAAGTACTTTGATGAAATCGAAAAGCTGATCAAAAAGCAGATCCCTAAAGAGAAAGCGGCAACCACAAGTACGCCAAGCCAGCATTCAGATAGTCAGCATACCGCTAGCAAACGCGCGCCTGGTCATCGTTCACCCAAACCGAAAAGTTCAGATGACGCCTGGTTTTATCAGCCTTACCAATCGACTGGTTTCGTTGAACCAACGCAATCGGTAGTGGCGCCTGTCACCAAACCATCGGCAGCCAAACGTAAAGTCGTGGCTGCCTTGCTAGGAGGCTTTGGCTTTAAGGTAATGCCCAAAGCGAAAGGTCGTCCTGCCGAGAGTAAACGGCAGAACGCAGGCAAAACCCGTCAAAAAGAGGGTTTAGAACAGCCGGCAGAAGCAGAAGTCGAAAGTTCGCAGTCCTAATAAAAAGCCCCGTGAAAACGGGGCTTTTTATCACCTGCTGCAAACCATAGCGATTAAAAACCTGAATGTCTAACCTTCACGGTTACGCATAAAGTCAGCCACCCCATACAATTGATTCGCCATGTGCCGTATCAGGCTTTCCTCAAACTGGCACTGGTGCATGGCCTTGATCATGCAATACATCCATTGGTCTCGCTCTGCCTCACCAATCGTGAACGGCATGTGACGTGCACGCAAGCGTGGATGACCATAGCGCTCAATATATAATTGCGGCCCACCTGTCCAGCCCATAAAAAACATAAACAGTTTTTCACGCGTTTCAGTTAAATCCGGCTGATGTATGGCACGCAGCCCAGCCGCTTTCGGGTCGCTATCCATGATGTCGTAAAAAGTTTCCACCAGCAGGCGGATATTCTCTGTGCCCTTCTCCGCGCCGCCCAGCCACTCAAACAAAGATTGTTTAGGCGAATTTGGCTCTTGGATTTCAGTCAATGCCATGACTTACTTAGCCTGCGATTTTTGGCGTGACCAGTGAGGCTGCCTGCTTGGCACGTTCACGTGCCAGCTCAATGTTCTCGGCAGTAGCCAGTGCCACACCCATACGGCGGCGTACGAAAGATTCCGGTTTACCAAATAACCTAACCTCACTGTCAGGGATTGCCAAGGCGGCTTCCAGCCCATGATATTCCAGCGTAGTCGCATCCGCACCGCCGTAAATCACGGCGCTGGCACCGTCTTCACGTTGCGTGACATCTACCGGCAAGCCGAGAATGGCTCTGGCATGCAGCTCAAACTCGTTCAGGCGCTGGGTACACATAGTCACCATGCCGGTATCATGCGGACGCGGGCTGACTTCAGAGAACCACACCTGTTCACCCTTCACAAACAACTCAACACCAAACAAACCCTGGCCGCCTAATGCATCTGTCACTTGCCTGGCCACTTCCTGCGCGTTTTCCAGTGCTTTAGGATGCATGGCTTGTGGCTGCCAGCTTTCCACATAATCGCCCTGCTTTTGCACATGCCCGATAGGCGCACAGAAGTAGGTTTCTACCTGCCCGTTTGCATTTTTCGCACGCACGGTCAGCAAGGTAATTTCATAATCAAAATCAATCTGGCCCTCTACAATCACAATGCCCTGGTTAACACGGCCGCCAGTGGCAGCATATTCCCAGGCAGTTTTCACTTCTGACGCCTTTGTAATGCGCGATTGACCTTTACCGGAAGATGACATGGTGGGCTTGATGAAACAGGGATAACCAATACCAGCATCAATCGCGGCCTGCAATTCGGCTTCAGAACGCGCAAACGCATAGGGAGATGTCGGCAAACCTAATTCTTCAGCTGCCAGGCGGCGTATGCCTTCACGGTTCATGGTGAGTTGCACTGCACGAACGGTAGGTACGACGGTCACGCCTGAGGCTTCAATTTCAGCCAGTGCTTGGGTATTCAATGCTTCGATCTCGGGCACGATAAAATGCGGTTTGACTTGGTTCACCAATGCTTTCAGCGCATTGGCATCCGTCATATCGATCACATGTGCATGGTGTGCTACCTGATGGCCAGGCGCGTTTTCATAGCGGTCAACCGCAATCACTTCAACCCCTAAACGCTGCAAGGCAATGATCACCTCTTTACCGAGTTCACCGCTGCCTAACAGCATGACTTTGGTCGCGTTTGCGCTTAATGGGGTCCCTATCATTGCTGCACTCCGATGTAAAAGTGCAATTCTACCATGTGGCATTTATATGACGGCTGCTCGAAATTGATTTAAATCATCTGCAGGCCAGATCAACAAGCGTCGTTCCCGGGGAAATAAAAAACCTCGCAGTCGCGAGGTTTTTTAGCATCATCCTTTAATCACACTTTTCAGTTTAAGAGACTAAAGCTTCGTAAGTTGAACTGTTGGGTTTATGCCATCAAACGGCAATCCCGTGTTTATCCATGCGGTAACGCATGGTCATACGGGTAATCCCCAGAATACGTGCTGCTTTGGACACATTATTACGCGCCTGTTCCAGCGCACTTAATAGCATGGCCTTTTCAGCACCATCCAGCGTCAACTGTGCTTCATTCGTGGCTGAGATGGGGCTGACGGGTAAATGGCCAAGCTGCGGCAAGCCGAGGTCATGCTCTGAAATCACCGGCTGCGTACACATCAGTACCGCACGGCTGATTTGATGGCGCATTTCGCGTACATTTCCTGGCCAGCGGTATTGCTGTATGGCAATCAGCGCGGTCGGGCTGAACTCATGATGGGGTAAGGCGTAGCGTTTTTCCGTCATTTGCCGGAAATAGTTGGCGAGCAACATCACATCCTGGCCACGGTCACGAAGCGGCGGCATCTGCATGGTGATGACATTCAGGCGGTAGTAGAGATCCGAACGAAAACGGCCTTCGTTGGACATCTGGTATAAATCACGGTTAGTGGCGGCAATAATGCGTGCATGCACTGGCCTTTCCTTGGTAGAGCCCAGGCGACGAACCATGCGTCTTTCGAGCACATTCAGCAGTTTAGCTTGCAAGCCTAAAGGTAATTCACCAATCTCATCCAGAAACAGGGTGCCATCTTCAGCAGATTCGATCAGGCCAGGACGCGAAGTGACGGCATTGGTAAAAGCGCCCTTTTCATTGCCAAATAGCTCGCTTTCTATCAGCTCTGCAGGGAAGGAAGCGCAATCTACATGTACAAAAGGTTTGTCGTGATTGACACAGCTGGCGTGCAAATAACGCGCAACCACGTCTTTACCGGTTCCTGTTTCGCCCGTAATCAGCACGGTCGGTTGTACCGCATCGCTAAGTGCGCTCAGTTGCGCAATACGTGTAATTTGCTGGCGCACGCTTTGCATGGCCGCACTTTCACCGATCAGCTGTACCGATTCATTCGCCAGGGTATCCCGCTGCCTTGAGTAATCCAGGCTGGTCTGTAAATCAGTGGTTTTCTCATTCTTCTGAATGATCAACAACAGCTCTTCCAGATCAATCGGCTTTTTCAGGTAGTCTATGGCGCCCAGCTTGATGGCATTCACAGCATCAGTCACGTCGCCATAGGCAGTCATCACAATAGTATTGATATTTTTGGTAACAAAATCAGGCAATAGATCTATGCCGTTACCATCGGGCAAGCGCATATCCAGTAATACGATATCCGGCTCAAACTGTTTGACCAGTAACCTGGCATCATGCAGGGATTCTGCGTGCTCACACTCAAAACCGGCTTTCTGCAAGCGCTTGACTACCGCCCTGGCAAAAAGCACCTCATCTTCCACCAACAAAATTTTCTTTTTGAAAGACATCAGAATCGATTTATCCGTAGATGATGAAAGTTGTGAAAGCACGCATACTCCTTATAGTTATAGTTAGTCTTTGTCGTAACTAGCCAAAGATTTTTTAGGTGAAAACTCATAGCGCAAGCCAATCCAGCCGGCACGTGGCGCACCTGGCAACAGGCTCAACACTTTGCTTTCTGCACCAAAGTTACCACCGGCATCGAACAGGCTCTCTGCCAGGCGACCAGCAATGTTATATTCCTTGTCAAAAATATTGTTCGCTTTGGCAAACAACTTCCAGCCATTGCCAAAGTTATACTGGCTATCGAGGTTCACAATAAAGTAACCACCAATTTTGCCTTTGCCTGTTGCACATTCATCACCGTTATCACACACGGCTGCATTTGATCGATGACTGTTGTTTTCATTACCGAGGACAAATTGATTAGAGTAGCCAATGATGTTGGTTCCCACATTCCAGCTAGGAGTGACAGCGTATTGGCCACGTAACTTCAACTGATGTTGCGGGATAGCCGGAATTCTGTCTCCTGAACGCGCAGTGTAAATCCCGCCATTTGTCTCGCCTGAAGAGTTAGAGCCATTCACAAACTCAACATCAGTATCGTAGGTGGCGTGAACAAAGCTGTAAGAAGCACCCCATTTAAACTTCTCAATGAAACCGTTAACGCCCATATCAATGCCCTGACGCTTTGTTCTGCCTACATTTTTAAAGTAGCCAGCGCCGCTTTGAGTATTTGCTGCCGTAAACTGGATATCATCATGGTTGGTCGCATGATAAACACCTGCGTTCCAGAACACGTTATCAGTCAGTTGACCGCGACCGCCAAACTCATACGTTTTTGCAACGACCTGGTTTAAAGGTGGATCATCTGCCAATGCAGCTGGCAGCAAGCAAGGTGAAGCAGGATTTGAACAACCGACTTCAATCACAGTTGGTGCGCGGCTGGACTCACTATATGATGTGTAAACAGTCAGCGCTTTAGTAGGTGTGTAAGTCAGGCCTACTGTCGGGTTCAAGCGGGTGTAGCTGTCTTTAGCCGTCAAGCTATTGAAGTTATTGGCTGCTGAAGCTGGTCCACGCAAGGTATCAGTGTTGTCTATGCGGGTGAAATTCCAGCTGGCACCTGCGTTTAAATGCCAGAATTCATTAATAGACAAGGTATCGGTTGCAAATAAACGTGCTGTATATTGCTTGCCGGTCAGGCCTACAGTCTGGCGCTGGCCCAAGGCCCCATCACCACTTGTCACAGGGGCTCTGGTAGGATCGAATACTTCGCCACTGCCAGGAGTGCCGGTAATGTCGCCATCATCGATCGACTCACTTAAAGCCGACAAATTCACCTCTTCGTTTTGTTTAAAACGAATCAGGCTGTAGTCATAGCCTGCGCCGACTACAAACTGGTTTTCTTTGCCCAGGAAATCCTGATTGAAGGTAGCCTGGCCTGTTGCACCATAAGTATTCTGACTGGTGTGTGTCCTATTGAAAACAGAACCAATCACTTCGCAATCATCAGCTGGGTTTGCACAGGTAATTCCTGGATAACCCGTCAGAAAACTACCACCCAGGCCATCATCTGTAAATGAACCTTCGTAGCCGTCTCCATTTAATGTCCTACGGTTAGATTTTTTGTAATATACATTACCTGACAACAAGGTGTCGTTGCTTAACCAATGGCTGCCATTCAAGGCCAGGAAGTGAGAGTAATTGTTGGTGGCATCTGGCCGCGTATGAATCTGGTCACGGTCACCGCTCAACAAGTATTCAGGCGTCAAGCCATTGCCAATCAATTTGTTATCAGCACCGATGTAAGTCAACTCAAGCTTGCTTGTTTCGCTCTGCCAGCCTGTTTTGGCAAACAGTTGATTTACGTGTGACGGAGAATACTTTCTCCAGCCATCTTCAGTCGTATGCTGGAAGCCGATCATGTAATCGACTGAGCCATCCTTGGAAACGCCACCATATTCGGCCAATGCGCGTTGACGGCCCCATGAGCCTGCTTCGTACTCAAGCGCTGCACCCTGATTATTACGGCCACTTTTGGTTTGTATGGCAATCGCACCGCCGAGGGTATTCAAACCGTATAAAGGATTTGAACCTGGAATTAACTGCATGTCACCAATGGCAAAGTTAGGAATCTTGTCCCAGGAAGTCACATCGCCAAAAGGTTCATTGACACGCACCCCATCAATATAGGTAGATAGACCCTGTGGGTTGCCTAACAAAGATGAAGCAGAATAGCCACGGAAATTGATTTCCGGCTGCCATGGGTTACCGCCCAACTCGGTCACTGTCACGCCCTGCATATTGTTATTCATATAATCTGCAATCGAAACGCCAACCTGATTATTTAAAGCAGCAGGATTGGCCATCTGGATATTGGCTGGCACCTTGTGCAAAGGCAAACCAATGCCTTTAAGTGGGGTTGCACTGAACACTTCAACTTTTTGAATATTCAATGATTCATCTGCCTTCACTATGGCGGTTTGCGCTGCATA
>DATHWT010000169.1:0-3728 GCA_035460345.1 Methylophilus sp.
GTTCGTATTCGCGATTGTGCTGCATAACATCCCGGAAGGGTTGGCCATTGGTGTTTCTGCAGCAGGCAATGACGCTGCCCGCGCAGCTGCATTGGCTACCGGCATTGCTATCCAGGATGTGCCGGAAGGGCTGGTAGTGGCGCTCGCGTTGAGCAGTGTCGGCATGGGTAAATGGAAATCCGCATTGCTGGGCGCTGCATCGGGTCTGGTTGAGCCAGTTGCTGCAGTATTGGGTGCTGCGGTATTGATCTATAGCCAACCCATGTTGCCCTGGGGCCTTGCCTTTGCCGCTGGTGCCATGCTGTTCGTCGTCAGCCATGAAGTGATTCCCGAGTCTCATCGCCAGGGACACGAGCTGTTCGCGACCACCGGTTTGCTGGTCGGATTTGTACTCATGATGATGCTGGACACCGCTCTGGCGTGAGTTTCATCATGAAACCAAGCGATATTTGCGAGACATGGAAGGCACTGACCTGCCAAGGCAATACGCATTTTCATAACCAGGTTTATATGCAGGCACTCGCTTGCTATGAACAAGCGCGAAGTTTGCTATTACAGCATTTTGAAGATTGGGATACCCCAGACAATGCAGTGGCCGCACTGGTAGTCAGTTATCTCAACCTTGCCGATACCCAGCAGCGTCTGGGCCGCAGTGATGAAGCGGCAGACACCTTGTGCATGGCACACGAACGGCTGGTGATGTGCAGCCGTCATCCTGCCGCCGAACCTGCACTGCGTGAAGCGGCATGCCGCCATCAACGTGAAACCTTTGCTGCACTCACCCGGTTTGCCAATGAGCAGGACCACCATTCACGCGTGTGTCCACTGGTAAAAGCCTGCCTCGTACGTACGCAGCCGCATATGCAAATGGCGCTCGAAGCTACATCACCGGCGTCGCACTTACATTGATTTTTATACTCCAGCGAAAAGGAAATACCATGCCTCACACCCTGCCACCATTACCCTATGCCGTGAATGCGCTTGAACCGCATATCGATACGCAGACCATGGAGATACACCACCAGCGTCACCATCAAACGTATATTAATAACCTGAACACCGCGCTGGCAGGTTCTGGTCTGGAAGAAGAACCTGTTGAGCAGTTATTGCGCCGTTTTGATAGCCTGCCTGAAAAATTGCAGACCGCAGTGCGCAACCAGGGCGGCGGCCATGCCAATCACACTTTGTTCTGGAGTGTGATGACACCGAAATTCGATGGTCAGCCGAGCGCCGATCTGCTTGCCGCGATTGACCGCGACCTTGGCGGCCTGGAAGCCTTTAAAACCGCATTTACACAAGCGGCCATCAGCCGTTTTGGCAGTGGCTGGGCCTGGCTCAGTGTGAATCCGCAAGGCAAATTGATCGTCGAGAGCAGTGGGAACCAGGATAGTCCGTTGATGCATGGCAATACACCCATTCTGGGGCTGGATGTATGGGAGCACGCTTATTACTTGCGCTACCAGAACAAACGGCCTGAATATATCGCTGCGTTTTACCATGTGATTAACTGGGCTGAAGTAGAGCGCCGCTGGCTTGCAGCCACCATGTCTTAAGTCATCCAGTAGCGACTAGTCCTCCATGCCAGTTGCTGCATGGCTTGCAATCGTCTTTTTGAAACACGATGCAGCGTAGAATTGTCGAGATTCAATCACATGCAAATCATGATAAGCGACTGAAAATACATCATTTTTAGGCGATGCCTTTATGCAGTCTTGCGTATAATCTCAGTTTTACTCAAGTAATCAGGCAATCTGTCGTTGAATTTTCTGTGGGCTAAAGCGGTCACGCATCAAATGGCGCACTCGACCAGAACAGATTTTCAGGCATTTAAATACACATGACTCCTCCCATTATTTTAGATATTGAAGCTTCTGGCTTTGGCGTAGGCAGCTACCCGATAGAGATCGGCTATATCGACGCGACTGGGGCAATGTGGAGTGCGCAGGTACAGCCGCATGCAGAATGGCTGCACTGGGATGATGAAGCAGAAAAACTGCACCAGCAATCGCGCCAGGACTTGTTACAACATGGGCAAAGCGCACGGGAGATTGCAACACACCTGAATAAAACATTCAGGGGGCAGACCGTGTACACCGATGGCTGGTACCAGGATTTTGTCTGGCTGCACAATTTGTATGAAGCGGCCGGGCTCAGCCCAGCTTTCAAATTGGAAGATTTAAGCGTCCTGCTTAGCCCTGAACAGAAATCTCTCTGGCATGACGCCAAGCAGGACATCCGTGATGCATTTGGGCTGCAGCAGCACCGTGCTGCCATTGACGCCAAGGCTTTGCAGCTGACCTGGTTAAAAACCATCGAAATGACAGCTGCGATCGCAAGCTAGTTTCCGCTTCGCGCTGCAAACTGGCAGTGGTTGCCGGCTGTTCAGGTACACTACCTCGCTATATTCGAGTTTCTTGTATAACACCATCGCCTACACCATCCATGTCTGCCTTAAGTTCGCCTGTAACCCATTGGGATATCTTTTGCAGTGTCGTCGATAATTTTGGCGATATCGGCGTCAGCTGGCGGTTGGCACGCCAGCTGGCGGATGAACATGCGATCAATATCCGGCTCTGGGTGGATGACATAGATCTGGCCAGGCGATTTTCTGGTGATGGGCATGTGTCAGTCACCTTGATGCACTGGACGACAGCATCCTGTTTCCCGCAGGCGGCGGAGGTGGTGATCGAAACCTTTAGCTGTGGCATCCCTGATAGCTATCAGCAGGTGATGTCGCCACAGGCACTCTGGCTGAATATTGATTACCTGTCTGCCGAAGCATGGGTGCAAGACTTTCATGGCAAGCCATCGCCGCAAGCCAATGGGCATATCCGCTATTTCTTTTACCCGGGGTTCAATGAACAGACAGGCGGCCTGCTACGCGAACAGTTCCTCCCTGCATTAGCGTTGAAAGCTGCGAAACCACAAGCAGCAGCCTGGCAGCATGTCGGTTTAATACCCATGGCTGAGGTGATCAATATCTCGCTGTTTTGTTACGCGCATGCGCCAATACAAGCATTACTGGCTTGCCTGGCTAGTTCTCCGCAACCGGTAAGGTTGATTGTGCCCGAAAGTGTCGCGCCGCTAGTCGCGCAGGCATTGGGCCAGGAAGTCTTAACGCCAGGTCAGTCCAGCCAATATCAGCAGTGCACGATAGCAGTGATCCCGTTTTTATCACAAATCGACTATGACCTTTTACTGGCGCTGTGTGATTTGAATTTTGTGCGCGGGGAGGACAGCTGGATTCGCGGGATTTGGGCTGCCAGGCCCATGATCTGGTTGCCGTATCAGCAATCCGAAAATACGCATCTGGATAAACTGGCGGCCTTTCTGCAACACTACCTAGCGCCAGCCAGCGCTGAGGTCAAAACAGCGCTGCAATCGCTGATGCAGGCCTGGGTGACAGGGGAGTGGTCGACTCAACATTGGCATACTTTTCTCACTCATCGCGATAGTCTCACACAGCATGCGCAGATATATGCGAAGCAGTTAGCGCAACAGCCAGACCTTGCCACTAACGTGGTGATTTTTATTGAGAAATTGCGCGCAAATCGGGTATAATGCGCCGCTTTATTATCCACAAATCTATTTAAAGGCTCTAGTATGAAAATCGCTCAGGACTTACGCGTAGGCAACGTGATCATGATTGGTAATGATCCTATGGTTGTTGTGAAAGCCGAATACAACAAATCCGGCCGTAACTCAGCGGTCGTGAAGATGAAAATGAA
>DATHWT010000170.1:0-9167 GCA_035460345.1 Methylophilus sp.
GGCCAGTTGCAAAATGGCTTGATACAAGGCAGCTGGAATTCAGATACAACCACTGACGAGGCATTCTTGTTGTGGCAGCATCTGCGTTTAGCCGGGCTGGCCACCGGCGCAACCGATACCGGCAGCGCCCAGTATATTCCCAGGAATAGTGAAGGCGGCCGGGTAGGGGTGACCAGCGTCGATGCACTGGGTGCAGTGACCGCTGGTGCGTTTAACACCGCGCATGCCATGTGCTCTGATGGGATTTTAGGCAGATACGCCACACAACTCGATACCATGCTGGATGATGGCGCAGGCAATACCGGTGTCATGCGTATATTGGTCAGCGGTACGCCGGGCAGTGGTGAAGCCACGCCCCAGGCAGCTTCGCCTTATTTAGTTTGCATGAGTTTTTAGTGTAGAATACAACACATCTTTGACGCAAAAAGCCTGTTTTTCGGGCTTTTTGTTTTATACGATTTACATACAGAATTCTTAACGGTTTCTGATTTAGAATGAGAGCCGCTTGCAAAAGAAACCAACCACATGGCCCAATCAATCGTAGAAATTAAAGACCTTTCCTTTGGTTACAAAGGTAAATTGTTGCATCACGGCATCAATATGACCTTTGAAAAAGGTAAGGTCGTGGCGATTATGGGGGGTAGTGGCAGCGGTAAAACGACCTTGCTGCGCCTGATAGGCGGCCAGCTTAAGCCAACCAAAGGTGAAGTTCAGGTAGGCGGTGAAGTGGTGCACAAGCAAGACCGTGACGGTATTTACCGCTTGCGTAGAAAAATGGGCATGCTGTTTCAGCACGGCGCCCTGTTTACCGATTTATCCGTATATGAAAATGTCGCTTTCCCTATTCGCGAGCATACCGATCTTCCGGAAAGCATGATTCGTGACCTGGTATTGATGAAGCTGAATGCGGTGGGCTTGCGCGGCGCGCACGCCTTGAAGCCGACAGAGCTTTCAGGCGGCATGGCGCGGCGTGTGGCTTTGGCCAGGGCAATTGCCCTGGACCCAAGTATTATCATGTATGACGAACCATTCGCCGGGCTGGACCCGATTTCCATGGCGGTGATTTGTGACCTGATCCGCAGCCTGAATGATGCGCTTGGTGCGACTTCTATCATCGTCACGCACGATGTGGAAGAAACCTTCCAGTTTGCCGATTATGTGTATTTTGTAGCTAATGGTGTGGTGGCGGCTGAAGGCACGCCAGACGACTTGCGTAACTCTGAGTTGCCATTTGTGCACCAGTTTGTACATGGTGAAAAAGATGGTCCGGTGCCCTTCCATTATGCGGCACCTGAATATCATGCCAGTTTGTTAAGAGGGGCGCGTTAATGCGTAAAGTAGAACGCTTGCTCAAAAGCCTGGGCGCCGGCTTTATTAGTAAAATGTGGCGATTTGGCGCGGGCGCCAGGTTGTTTGGGCTGACGCTGATTTCTTCCGGTGAGAGTTTCCGCCGTTTCCGGTTGACGGTGAGGGAAGTGTATTTCACCGGCGTATTGTCGCTGATCATTATCCTGGTGTCGGCATTCTTTGTCGGCATGGTATTGGCCTTGCAGGGATACCATACCTTGCAAAGGTATGGTTCTTCAGAAGCCATCGGCGTACTGGTGGCACTGGCGCTGGTGCGTGAACTTGGACCGGTGGTGACTGCATTGCTATTTGCAGGACGTGCCGGTACTGCCATCACTGCCGAAATCGGTTTGATGAAAGCCACCGAGCAGCTTTCTGCCATGGAAATGATGGCAGTCAGCCCGATTTCACGCGTGATTGCGCCAAGATTCTGGGCGGGTGTCATTGCCATGCCTATCCTGGCGACCTTATTCACCATGATGGGGATTTTGGGTGGCTACATGGTGGCTGTGCCTCTGATTGGCGTTGATGCCGGGGCTTTTTGGTCGCAGATGCAGGCCAATGTAGATTGGGAGTACGACATTTTGAATGGCGTATTCAAAAGCGTGGTATTCGGTATTGCGTGTACGATGATCGCCCTGTTTGAAGGCTATGATGCGCCGCCGACAGCAGAGGGTGTGAGCCGTGCAACGACACGCACAGTGGTGACGTCGTCCCTGGCAGTATTGGCATTGGATTTTATATTAACAGCGTTCATGCTCGGCTAAAGAAACGACGCTAGATAAACAACACTAGATCAAGAGCATTCGTGAGGAGCAGTAATGGAAAGAACAACAATTGATTTATGGGTAGGGATTTTTGTAGCGCTGGGTTTTGCGGCATTACTGGGCCTGGCCATGAAAGTCGGCAACCTGACCACCACCAATATTGGTGCAACCTACACCGTCACCGCGAACTTTGAGAATATCGGTGGTCTTAAACCTCGGGCGCCAATTAAAAGCGCTGGCGTCGTCGTAGGCCGTGTTGAAGGAATTACCTTTGATTCGAAAACTTATGAGGCTGTCGTCAGTCTGAATATCGACAAGCGTTACAACTTCCCTAAAGATACTTTCGCCAATATCTACACGGCGGGTTTGTTAGGCGAGCAATACGTAGGTCTGGAAGCCGGTGGCGACGAAACTAGCTTGAAAAATGGCGACAAAATTACCCAGACACAAGATGCTGTGGTTCTGGAAAAGTTAATTAGCCAGTTTTTATATAGCAAAGCGACTGAAAGTGATGATAAACCAGCAAAAACTGCTGCGACATCAACCGAAACAGGTGCTGATGCGTTAGATGCCAGTCCATTGGACAAAATTGGTAAGTAATTAAACGGTTAATAAAGGGAATTCGATGAAAAAATGGTGGATGGCTTGTGCCATATGGTTGGTAAGTAATGTGGCATTTGCAGGTTTGGCACCGGATCAGCTGGTGAAAAAAACTGCCGATGATGTGATTGACGTCATCAAGTCTGATAAAGATATTCAGGCAGGTAACCAGCAAAAGATTTTTGCATTGGCTGAAGAGAAAATTCTGCCGAACTTCGATTTCGAGAAAGTATCACGTCTGGTGCTGGGTAAAAACTGGACTAAAGCAACGCCTGAGCAGCAGTCTGCTTTCCAGGCCGAGTTTAAAACCTTGTTGTTACGCACGTATGCAACTGCATTATCCAAGTATAAAAACCAGACGATTGAGTACAAACCTTTTCGTCTGGAAGCCGGTGCAGATACCGCGACGGTGAAAACAGCAATTCAGCAACCAGGTGGTGACCCGATCTCCGTGGATTACACCCTGGGCAAAAAAGGTGAAGACTGGAAAGTGTTCGATATCGTGATTGAAAGCGTCAGCCTAGTGACAAACTACCGTAGCCAGTTTGCACAGGAAATCCGCCAGAACGGTTTGGACAGTTTGAACAAGAAGCTGGCTGAAAAAAACAAAGCCGCCACTGGTAAATAATATTTCTCAATAAAGGGTCATCGTGGCAACTATCACGCAACAAGAAAATACATTGAGCTTTAGTGGCGACTTGCTGATCAATAATATCAGCGACGCCCTAGCTCAGTTGCAAAACTTGCGCCTTGACCCGCCCTTGACACTGGATTTCACTAAAGTGGAAGAAGTGGATACGGTAGCAGTGAGTCTGATTTTTGAAATACAGCGGCAGTTTCATCATGAGCACGCCCAGGCCGGGTCCATCTCGGTAGTGGGGGTGCCTGACAATCTGCGTAGCTTGATGCAGTTATATGGTGTGGATAGTTTCTTGTTAAATTAACCAGCGATATAAGTCAGCAAACCCCAGCTCTAGACAGAGGTGGGGTTTCGTTTTTTTAGGATAGGGAAAGGCAACACCGTGGTGGCAGCCGTAGAGATTCAGGGAATTACCAAACATTTTGGTGCGTTTGAAGCACTGAGGGGGATAGACCTAACCATACAGCCAGGCGAATTCTTTGCGTTACTCGGCCCGAATGGCGCCGGTAAATCGACATTGATCAACCTTTTGTCTGGCTTGTTAAAGCCGACCAGCGGTCATATCCGCATCATGGGACATGACGTGCAAACAGCATATCAGCAAGCACGCATGGCCCTGGGTGTGGTACCTCAGGAACTGGTGTTTGACCCGTTTTTCAATGTACGTGAAATGATGCGTTTCCAGGCAGGCTATTTTGGCTGTGGGCCGGAAAATGATGCCTGGGTGGATGAAGTCATTGAGGGACTGGGGCTGACAGACAAAGCACATACCAATATGCGCAAATTATCCGGTGGCATGAAGCGTCGCGCGCTGATTGCGCAGGCGCTTGCGCACAAACCGCCTGTGATTGTCCTGGATGAGCCAACTGCCGGTGTGGATGTGGAACTGCGCCAGATGCTGTGGCAGTTTATCCAGAAGCTGAATAACCAGGGTCATACCATTATCCTGACCACGCATTACCTGGAAGAAGCTGAAACCTTGTGTGAGCGTGTTGCCATGATGAAGCAGGGAAAAATCGTGGCACTGGACACTACAAAACAACTATTGCAAAGCCATGCGGCCAAGCAATTATCCTTGCGTCTGGAAGGCACGGTGCCTGCCCAGCTGCAGCCCTTGATCAAGCAGCAACAGGGCGATGAAGTGATTTTTAATTTGCCTGATATCGGCCGCATTGAAGTGATTCTATCTGCCTTGCGTCAGGCCGAGGTCACCGTGCTGGATATCCAGTTGCAAGAAGTGGATCTGGAAGATGTGTTCCTGAATCTGGTAGGTAGTCACGGGGGGCAAGTATCATGAAATTGCTATTCAAGTGGCTGAATCCTTTTTATTGGCTGGATGACCATATCAGCGCGCGTTACCGTGGTATGTATACGCTGTTTAAAAAAGAGTTGCTAAGGTTTTGGCGGGTGGCTTTTCAAACCATTGCCTCACCTATTCTGACGGCATTGCTGTATCTGCTGATTTTTTCCCACGTGCTCGAGTCGCATGTGAAAGTCTACGACCAGGTGAGTTATACCGCCTTCCTGGTGCCAGGGCTGATGATGATGTCCCTGCTGCAGAATGCGTTTGCCAATAGTTCATCCAGCCTGATCCAATCGAAGGTGATGGGCAGTATTATTTTCCTGATGCTGACGCCACTCACCTACCTGGAGTTTTTTGTGGCTTTTCTGGCCGCTGCCATGATACGTGGCCTGGCGGTTGGGCTAAGTATATATCTGGTGGCTTTATGTTTTGTCGATGTGCCTACCGTGCATCCTTTGTGGATAATTACATTTGCGCTGCTGGGCAGTGCGCTGCTGGGTACGTTCGGTGTGATTGCTGGTATCTGGGCGGATAAATTCGATCAGATGGCGGCCTTCCAGAATTTTGTGATTATGCCGCTGACGTTTTTATCCGGCGTGTTTTACTCTATCCATTCACTGCCGTCATTCTGGCAGGCGGTGTCGCAACTTAACCCGTTTTTCTACATGATAGACGGGTTCAGGTATGGATTCTTTGGCCAGGGAGATGTCTCGCCGTGGCTGAGCGTCAGCGTGGTAAGCGTGTTTCTATTGGCATTAGCGTGGGTATGCCTAAAGATGTTAAAATCCGGTTATAAATTACGTAGTTAGTGCGCCGCCGTTTCGTACTGATATTGAAATAAAAGCGAGGTCTTGTGTTAACAGCAGCTCAATTGCAATCGTATATCCTGAGTGGATTGGAATGCGACTATATAAAAGTGAATGGCGATGACGGCACACATTTTGATGCGGTGGTTGTCAGCCCCTTATTTGAAGGTAAACGTATGGTGCAGCAGCATCAGCTGGTGTATGCCGCTTTAGGTGACCGCATGCGTGCCGAAATTCATGCGCTGGCGATGCAAACCTATACGCCGACACAATGGCAACAAATGCAGCAGGCTTAAATGTCGAATGTTGCAAGTAAACAGATTTGATTGGAGATAAACATGGACGCACAAGCAAAGATTAAAGACACAGTCACCAGCAATAAAGTAGTGCTGTATATGAAAGGTAGTCCGAAGTTTCCACAATGTGGTTTTTCAAACGTGGCAACACAGATCCTGGATGCCTGTGGCGCCGAATTCGTGGCTGTAGACGTGTTGCAGGACATGGATATCCGCGAAGGCATTAAACAATATGCTAACTGGCCGACCATTCCCCAGCTGTATGTCAAAGGCGAGTTTATTGGCGGTGCTGACATTATGCGTAGCATGTACCAGAGCGGTGAGCTGCAAACCCTGTTGTCGGAAGCATAATCTTGGACAAACTGATTATTGAGGGTGGCGTGCCCTTGCACGGCGAAGTCGTTGTGTCCGGCGCCAAGAATGCTGCCTTGCCGATTTTATGTGCAGGCTTACTGGCAGAAACGCCGCTGGTATTGACCGGTGTACCAGAATTGCGTGATGTGGCTTCCACACTTAAGCTGCTGGACACCATGGGTGTAAAGGTCAGCAAAACGGATGACCGGGTCAGCCTGGACGCCAGTGACGTGGCTTCGTTTGAAGCGACCTACGAAATGGTGAAAACCATGCGTGCGTCCATCCTGGTGCTGGGCCCGTTGCTGGCGCGCTTTGGTACGGCACGTGTGTCATTACCCGGCGGCTGTGCCATTGGTTCACGCCCGGTAGACTTGCACATCAAAGGCCTGCAAGCCATGGGTGCTGCGATGCATATCACGCATGGCTATATCCAGGCTAGTACCTTGCATTTGCCTAACCGCCGCTTGCAGGGCGCTACTTACTATATGGATATGGTGACGGTGACCGGCACTGAAAACCTGATGATGGCCGCCGCACTGGCGCAAGGCACCACTGTGCTGGAAAATGCAGCCAAAGAGCCTGAGGTCGTGGACCTGGCGGAATGCCTGAATAAAATGGGCGCGAAAATCACTGGTGCTGGTACCGATACCATCAGCATTGAAGGGGTAGAGCGTCTGACCGGCGCACAGCATCATATCGTGTGTGATCGTATCGAAGCCGGTACCTATATGGTGGCGGCCGCCATGACAGGTGGCGAGGTGACGTTGAAAAACGCCCGTGCCGACCTGCTGGAAGCCGTGATCGAAAAGCTGCGTGAAGCGGGTGTACAGATCAGCACGGATGCCAATAGCATTACCGTGAAAAGCAATGGCCAGTTGAAAGCGGTGAATATCCGCACCGCTCCGCATCCGGCTTTCCCTACGGATATGCAGGCGCAGTTTATGGCGATGAATACCATGGCAGAAGGCGTCTCCACGGTAGTGGAAACTATTTTTGAAAACCGCTTTATGCACGTGCAGGAGCTGCAACGCATGGGCGCCAATATCGAGATCCAGGGTAATACCGCTTTTGTCAAAGGCGTGCCTGCACTTGAAGGCGCCAATGTCATGGCCACTGACTTACGCGCTTCCGCCGGATTGGTATTGGCCGGGCTGGTGGCCGAGGGTGAAACCGTGATAGACCGTATTTATCATTTGGACCGCGGTTATGAGCGGTTGGAAGAAAAATTGAATCAACTGGGTGCCAAAGTACGCAGGTCCAATTAAATACGCAAATTAAAATAATACGCAGGTTAAACGAACGATGATAACTATCGCACTCAGTAAAGGGCGCATTTTTGAGGAAACCACACCGCTGCTGGCAGCGGCAGGTATCCGGTCGCTGGAAGACCCTGAATCTTCGCGCAAACTGATTTTGCCCACCAATCGAGATGATGTGCGCTTGATCATTGTGCGCGCGACAGATGTGCCGACTTATGTGCAATACGGGGCGGCTGATATCGGCATCGCCGGTAAGGATGTGCTCGATGAACATGGTGGCGAGGGTCTGTACCAGCCACTGGATTTGAATATTGCCCGTTGCAAGATGATGGTCGCCGTACGCGAGGATTTTGATTATGAAGCCAGTATCCGTCAGGGCGCACGACTGAAAGTCGTTACCAAGTATGTTAAAACGGCGCGTGAACATTTTGCCGCCAAAGGCATGCACGTAGACCTGATCAAGTTATATGGTTCCATGGAGCTGGGCCCATTGGTCGGGCTGGCCGATGCGATTGTCGACCTAGTCAGCACCGGCGGCACCTTGCGAGCCAATAAACTCAAGGCGGTGGAAGAGATAGGGTCTATAAGTTCTCGGCTGGTGGTGAACCAGGCCTCGTTCAAGGTCAACCGCCCCTCGTTGCAGCCGATTATTGACAGTTTTGCTGAAGCTATCCAGAAAGATTCATCACAGTAAAGATATGAAGATTAAACGTTTAACCACCCAATCTGCTGATTTTGATCGCGAACTGAAAGCCTTGCTGGCGTTTGAGACCGCGCAGGACGATAACATTGACCAGGTGGTCGCCAATATTCTCAAGGATGTAAAAGCACGTGGCGATGCCGCGGTGCTTGAATATACCGACCGCTTTGATAAAACCACTGCGGATAACCTGGCGCAATTGGAAATTCCGCAAGCTGAGTTGCAGGCGGCGTTAACCAGCCTGCCAGCCGCCCAGCGCGAAGCTTTGCAAGCCGCGGCTGACCGTGTGCGTAGCTACCACGAAAAGCAGGTCATACAATCCTGGCAGTATACCGAAGCGGATGGCACCTTGCTGGGCCAGCAAGTCACCTCACTTGATCGTGTAGGTTTATACGTACCTGGTGGTAAAGCCGCTTATCCTTCTTCAGTATTGATGAATGCGATCCCGGCTAAAGTGGCAGGCGTGCAAGAGCTGATCATGGTTGTGCCAACACCCAATGGCGAGAAAAACCCATTGGTGCTGGCTGCCGCTGCCGTATGCGGTGTGACGCGCGTGTTCTGTATTGGTGGCGCACAAGCGGTAGGTGCGCTCGCTTATGGCACCGAGACTGTGCCGCAAGTAGATAAAATTGTCGGCCCTGGCAATGCCTATGTGGCTGCTGCCAAACGCCGCGTCTTCGGCGTGGTTGGCATTGATATGGTGGCAGGGCCCTCTGAAATCCTGGTGATCAGTGATGGCAAGAGCAATCCGGACTGGACTGCGATGGATCTGTTTAGCCAGGCTGAACACGATGAGCTGGCGCAGGCGATTTTATTGTCACCTAGCGCAGAGTTTCTTGACCAGGTCCAAGCGAGTATTGAGCGCCAGGTCACAGAGATGCCGAGACAGGAAATCATCCGTACCTCCTTGCAAAATCGCGGTGCATTAATACAAGTAAAAGACCTGGAAGAGGCGGCCGAGATTTGTAATTTTATTGCGCCTGAACACCTGGAATTATCCATGGACGACGCATTAGTCTTCAGCAAGAAGATCAAGCACGCCGGTGCCATCTTTATGGGGCGCGATACCTGCGAAGCGTTGGGTGATTACTGTGC
>DATHWT010000171.1:0-11845 GCA_035460345.1 Methylophilus sp.
CCTGATCCCAACCTGCGAAAACATGCCTAGTGGCCGTGCTACCAAGCCGGGCGATGTACTGACCAGTATGTCTGGCCTGACGATAGAAGTATTGAATACGGATGCGGAAGGGCGCCTGATTCTGTGTGATGCGCTAACCTACGCCGAGCGTTTTGAGCCGTCTGCCGTGATTGATATCGCAACATTGACCGGCGCATGTGTGATTGCATTGGGCCATCATCCTAGTGGGCTGTTTGCCAACAACGACAGCCTGGCCAGAAAACTGTTGGATGCCGGTGAAAAGGCCCAGGACCGCGCCTGGCAGTTGCCGTTATGGGATGAATACCAGGGCCAGCTGGACAGCAATTTTGCCGATATGGGGAATATCGGTGGCCGTGCCGGTGGCAGCATTACGGCTGCCTGCTTCCTGTCGCGCTTTGCCAAGAAATATGACTGGGCGCACCTGGATATCGCAGGTACCGCCTGGAAATCCGGTAAGGAAAAAGGGGCCACTGGTCGTCCGGTGCCATTGCTGGTTACCTTCCTTGTGCAGCAGGCGCTTGAAAAAGCCTGATAAGGTAAATGTAAAAACGCCATGACGCGGGTACGCTTTTATACCGATATCCCTGACCGTGCCGGTTTGATTCTGCATCTTGTGGAGCAGGCAGTCGCCCGCCAGCGGCAAGTGACCATCTACCTGGACTCACCTCAAGCAGCGGAGCAATTAAGTCAAAGCTTGTGGCAGCAGCCCGCATTTATCCCTAATGTGCTGGCAGATGCGCCACAGGCGAACCTGACGCCAGTGTTGCTGGCCTGGTTGCCAGAACATATCCGGCAGGATGACATGCTGTTTAACTGCCAGGCAGAATTGCCAAAGTTTTTCAGTCGTTTCCGTCATCTGTTTGAATTGATCGGCGCTGCCGATGAGGAAAAAACAGCGGGTCGCCAGCGCTATGCGTTTTACCGCGACCGTGGCTATGAAATTCAGCATATGAAGATGCAGACGCAGTCAGCGCCTGACTAGGGAGGTTGTGTGGATATCTCAGAAATTCCGGTATTAACCAAAGTCGTACAAAAAAATAACCCGGCCGCCCTGGATGTGGATGAGCTGGTCGCGCAGGTCAAGCAGGCACTGTTGCCGGAGATTGCGGAGATCGTGACCAGCCAGTTGGGGCAACGGGCTTTTGAGCGCTCAGTGGTCGAGCAACAGGCACTATCCGAATATGCCGAAGCCATACAGCAGGATTTATCACGGCAGGCACAGACCCAGGTCGGGGAAAGTATCCAGTCCATCGAGCAGGCATTTCGCGAAGCCATGAGCAATGTCGGCAAGCAACAACTGCAATCGGTCGAAGAAGATGTTGCCCGTTTGACAGAAACACAACAGCAATTGCTGGCGACGACAGAGCAAACCATCCGGGAAGTGGCAGAAAATGCAGGCAAGCAGAAACTGGAAGAAAAGCTGGCGCAACTGATTGACGACCAGCAAGCGCAGATTGCCACCAAGGTGCTGGAGATGCAGGCGCAGCTAGAGAAAAGCATGGCGGATCATATCCACCAGTTGCAAGAGAGCAGCAAGGAAACACTGACCAGCGGCCAGGAGGCGATGGAAGCCAGGCTGGTGGAAGAATATAAACTGACCCTGCAAACCGCCTTTGCCGAATTCACCGAGCAGCAAACCGCTGAGTTCAAGCAAAAATTCAATACCGAATTGTCTTCAGTTGAAGCTGAGTTGCAGACCAAAGTGCAGGGTATGGTCACTGCGCAAATGCAGGTGATAGAAGGTGAACTGAACAAACGCCTGAAATCCAGCATTCTGGAAGTCTTGCAGGGCATCAAGTTCGTGATGCCCAGTATTTAAAGCATTGTCCTGGTCAGTTACAACAATACCAGTCAGACAAAGACTCAGCCATCAGAAAGCGTCAGCACCACCGGCGTGTGATCACTGGGACGTTCGAGTTTGCGAGGCAGTTTATCAATCAGGCAGCTTTGGCATAACGGTTTCAAGGCTTCACTGACCAGGATATGGTCTATGCGCAGCCCCATATTACGGCGGAAAGCCGCCATCCGGTAATCCCACCAGCTGTACAGTCCGGCTTCATCCGTAAATAAACGGAAACTATCGGATAAGCCCAACGCCAGCAGATTCTTGAAAGCTTCACGCTCTTTAGGGCTGACCAGCACCTGGCCTTCCCAGGCCACCGGATCATGGCAGTCCCTGTCATCCGGCGCAATATTGTAATCGCCCAACAATGCCAGTTTTTCATGTTGTTTTAACTCGTCTACTACCCAATGGTGTAGCGCGTTGAGCCAGTTGAGCTTGTACTGGAATTTATCTGAATCCAGCGCCTGGCCATTCACCACATAAGCACAGATCACCCTGACACCTTGTATGGTCGCCGCAATAATACGCTTTTGTTCATCAGCAAAATTCGGCAGGTCCACATGCACATCGTTAATCGCATGCGGGCTGATGATCGCCACGCCATTGTAGGTTCTCTGCCCGTTGTGGATGGCATTAAAACCGGCTTCTTTTAAAGCAGCATAGGGAAACTTGCTATCTTCCTGTTTGGTTTCCTGCAGGCACAGCGCATCTGGCTGATTGGCGACCAGCCAGTCCAGTACATGCGGCAGGCGTACTGTCAGCGAGTTAACATTCCAGGTAGCCAGTTTCAACAATGTTCTCCAATCATGGGGTATGGATGGCAGTCAACGATTGCCATAGCATTTGCGCTATTTGGGCTATTTGCACTTGCGCATTTTACACCACTCTATTGCCATTTTCCGGTCATCTGCTGTTGGGCAGATCATAAGCATACCTTGGCTGAGTTTTCGAGTTCCCTGATTGAATATCAGACAAATGGCGTATTTTTCAACTGGCTGCCAGCCGTTACAGTGTGACCTGAATAATTGACTTTCAGGAGAGTTGGCATGCAAGGTGACCTTAAACGCGATCAGGGGCGGCGGACCGGGTTTACGCAATACGAATGGGGGCTGGTGATTGCGATTGTGCTGGTCGCGATAGCGTTAAGGCCAGGCATTGTATCAATGGGGCCTGCTTTGCCCGCCATCATTGATGCATTCCGGCTAAGCCATGCCACAGCCTCATTGATGACTGCGATTCCGGATTTATTAATGGGCGCACTGGCTTTGCCTACCCCCTGGCTGGTACGCAGGTTCGGCGTGCATAAAGTGCTGATGCTGGCATTAGGCCTGCTCACTGTTTCCATCGGTGTGCGCGCTGGTGCCGGCAGCAGCTTGACCTTAATCACCGCCACTGTGGGGGTTGGTGCCGGTATTGCAGTGGCTGGCGCCATGTTTGCGGGGATTGTAAAAGCCAGTTTTGCCAACCGTGCTGCCTTAATGATCGGTATTTATGCCACGGCCTTATCCTTAGGCAGCACCCTGTCCGCCGGGCTCACCGGCTGGATATTGCAATCTGCAGGCTGGCGTGTTGCCATTGGTGTATGGACAGGATTAGGGGTGATCGCGCTGTTTGCCTGGTGGCGGGTGATTCCCAAGTCAGTCACCACGCAGCCGGTGCAGCGTACAGAAACCACAGCAGCAACGCGATTGCCATTGCATACACCAGTCGCGTGGCTGATCGCGCTATTTTTTGCCTGTGTGAATTTCCTGTTTTACTCCATCCTCACCTGGACAGCAGCCATGTATCAGGAGGCAGGCATGCCCGCCGCTGAAACAGGTGGCGTGCTTGCCAGTTTTACTTTTTGTTTTATGCTGTCGAATCCGGTGGTGGGCATGCTTAGCAAACGTCTGGACCGGCGAGGCTGGTTGTTGGCGTGTAGCTTGCTATCCACCATAGGCCTGGCGGGTATGGCAACTCCGGGCGCCTGGCCATGGCTATGGGTGCCGCTCACGGCATTTGGCCTGGGTGGCGCATTCACGCTGGCCATGACTTTACCGCTGGATCATACGCATACCCCGGATGCAGCGAATCGCTGGAATGCATTTGTCCTGACCATAGGCTATTTGATAGCGGCCACCGGGCCTTTTATCATGGGCTTAATGCATGATCACAGCGGGCATTTTGTAGGTGGTTTTCAATTACTGGTGGGTGTTTCCGCACTGATGCTGGTATTGGCGACTTTGCTGAAACCGCCGCGTTAACCCTCATTCCTGGAATTAGCTCATTAAAGTTAAACGACAGCTCTAAACACTCTGACTGCTAACGATTCATTTTGCATGGTTGTGGAAAGCTTCTCCACAACCATGCATTCCAACAATATCTGATCTAAATGCATTGATATCCGCCATAAATCTCTGTCTATTTGGCTGATGTGATTACCAGTAATTACGGTATAAATCAGGCTGGACCTAATTATCGGCAAAACGCCCAACTAGATTGCAATGATATCGTCGTTTAAATAATCATGAAGCGCTACTCAACCCTCTTCTTATTCAGATGGCTGGTGGCTATTGTCACGTCTGCCAGTGCCGGGTATGTATTAGCTTCTGAAGAGATTACCTTGCAGTTGAAATGGCGGCACCAGTTCCAGTTTGCCGGCTATTACGCTGCCCAGCAGCAAGGTTATTACAAGGATGAAGGCTTAACCGTCAACATCATTGAAGGTAGCAAAGACCGGCCACCAGTACAGCAGGTCTTGTCCGGGCAAGCGGACTACAGTATAGGCGATGCCGAAGTATTGGTTTCGCGCATTTCCGGTAAACCATTGGTGGCATTGGCCGCTATCTTCCAGCATTCCCCCGGCGTATTGCTCAGCTTGCAGCAAAGCAATATCCAGCATCCTAAAGACCTGGTCGGTAAGCGCATCATGATGTCGTCTGATGACCAGGGCGTGTTCCAGTTTAAAGCCATGTTGCTGAAACAGCATCTGGATATCAAAGAGATGACTATCGTGCCGCATACCTGGCGCCTGCAGGACTTGATTGAAGGCAAGGTCGATGTAGTCTCAGCCTATGTGATGGACGAGCCGGAACAATTAAAACAGATGGGCTATTCGCCTGCCATGATCACCAACCAGTCCTATGGCGTGGATTTTTACGGGGATGTGCTGTTCACCAGCGAGCATGAGTTATCTACGCACCCCGAGCGGGTTGATGCCTTTTTACGTGCGACCAAGAAGGGCTGGTTGTATGCCTTGAGCCATCAATCTGAAATGGCCGAAAGTATTGCGGGCATGCCTGGTGTGGTCAAACGTGGCGTGAATAAACAAACCCTGATGCGCGAAGCCAGCATGATGCATCCCTATGTGCTGACCGAGGTGGTGCCCTGGGGGCATATGAACGAAGAGCGCTGGTATGCCATTGCGCAGACCTTGGCCGATTTAGGCCTGGTGCAGCCGCATATAGACCTCAAAGGCTTTATGTACCAGGGCGATATGCGCGTCAAGCGGCCCTATATGGTATGGCTGGCGCGTGGCGTTTGTATCCTGTTACTTATCCTGGGTGTGACCTTTCTGTGGAACTTGCAGATCAGGCGCCAGGTGGTACACCGCACCCAGGCGTTGCAAAATGAAATAGACAGACGCAAACAGGCTGAATACCTGCTCAAAGTGGCCGGTAGTGTCGCCAAAATTGGCGGCTGGATGATTGATGTAAACACTAACACCTTGCAATGGTCAGATGAAGTTGCGGCCCTGCATGAAATGCCGCCCGGTTATACGCCGACGATAGAAGAGGGCGTACGTATGTTTGTGCCGGAGTACCAGGTGCCCATGCAAAATGCGCTCAAGAAATGCATAGAAGATGGCGTGCCCTATGATCTTGAACTGGAAAAAATAACAGCCACTGGCCGTCGTTTCTGGGTGCGTGCCATGGGGCAACCGGTGCGTGATGAGCAAGGCAACATCTTCAAATTACAAGGTTCAGTACAGGATATTACTGCCCAGAAACAGCTGGAAGCCATCAGGCACGGGCAGGCAAGAATCCAGGCCATGATGCTGGCGGATGTGTCCCTGCACGAGATACTGAATACGGTGGCGCAACTGATAGAGTTGCAATTCCCGGGCGCCAGCTGTGCCATTTTGCTGCTCGACCAGGAAGGCGCACATTTACGCCATGCTGCCTTATCGACATTACCACCGCCGTATATCCAGGCCATGGATGGCATTGCGCTGGAAACCGGCCAGATCGCGTTGCTTACCCAGGGCCGTGTGATCGCCAATGATATCAATACTTTCCCGTTTGGCGATGAGAACCAGGCCCTGGCGCTCACTTATGGCCTGCAAGCCTGCTGGAGTGCACCTATCCTGTCACGCAGCTGGCGTGCATTAGGGGTGCTGGCCATCTACAGACGGCATCAGCACGCGCCAGTAGAGGCTGAACTTGATTTCGTCGAGAGTTATGCGCAAATCCTCGGCCTGGCCATCGAACGCGAGCAGTCGGACGAGCAGCTTAACCTGTTGCGCAGCGGCATCTCAAGGCTGAATGATATTGTCATGATCACCGAGGCGCCACTGCAGGCACCCATGCAGCAAAAAATCGTGTTCCTCAATGAGGCATTCACAAAGATCACCGGCTCCTCGCTTGAACATCTAAGCGGCAGCTCCCCTTTTGATATTTTTAATGTCGCCACGCCAGGCCGCGAACTCGAGCGCATCAAACACGCATTCCAGCAGATGCTGCCTATCACGGCCGAGGTGGTCACCATCAACCAGTCTGGCGCAGGCGTTTCACTGGAAATGGATGCATTGCCGCTGCATGACCGCGGGGGCCGCTATACCCACTGGGTGCTGGTGTTGCGTGACATTACCGAACGTAAACAGGCCGATGCGCAGATCCGTCAACTGGCCTATTACGACACCATGACTGGCCTGCCTAATCGCTTATTGCTACAAGAAAAACTGTCTTCCCACCTGCGCAAAGCAGTACGCAAGAAAACCGGCGGTGCCTTGCTGTTTATTGATATTGATAACTTTAAAACACTCAATGATACACATGGGCATGATATCGGAGATGCGCTGCTGGTCGAGGTGGCAAAGCGTATTAAACATTCCGTCCGCCGACTGGATACTGTCAGTCGCCTCGGCGGGGATGAGTTTGTCGTGGTACTGGATGGCTTGCATCGTGACCCGGCGCAAGCGGAAAAACAGGCGCGTATCGTCTGTGAAAAAATCGTCGCTGCCTTTGAACAACCGTTTAATTTAAATCATTATCAGCACTATACCTCGCCTAGCATAGGCGTAGCCCTGTTTGATTATGATGCACCCAGCCAGGCAGATGAGCTGTTACGGCGAGCCGATATGGCCATGTACAAAGCCAAGGAAGCCGGACGAAATGGCTACCAGTTCTTTGACACCTTAATGGAAACCGATTTATTGCAGCGTGTAGCGCTAGAGGCCGATTTACACATCGCGATTGAACAGCAGCAGTTCCAGCTGCATTTCCAGCCGCAATATAACCAGCAGCACGACATCGTCGGCGCCGAGGCCCTGATCCGCTGGCAGCACCCCGAGCGCGGCCTGGTGATGCCCAGTCAATTTATCACCATGGCCGAGAGTTCAGGCCAGATTGTCGAGATCGGGCATTGGGTACTGCAGAAAGCCTGCCAGGTATTACTGGCGTGGTCCAGCCACCCGCAACTGCATTCAGTTGTGTTGTCGGTCAATGTCAGCCCTAAACAGTATTTGCAGCCAAATTTCGTGCAGCAAGTACAGCGTATGGTGAGCGACACCGGCATTCATCCCGGCAGGCTCAAACTGGAACTGACCGAAAGTATGCTGGTGGACAATGTGGAAGACATTATTGCCAAAATGACGGCCTTGAGGGAAGTCGGCGTCTGTTTCTCACTGGATGATTTCGGCACCGGTTATTCTTCCTTGTCTTACCTGAAACGCTTGCCTTTTGACCAGCTAAAAATCGATCAGTCGTTTGTGCGTGACATGCTCACCGGGCATGACCATCAAAGTATCGTCAATGCCATCATCTCCCTCGGTCAGAGTCTGCAGCTGGAAGTGTTGGCTGAAGGGGTGGAAACAGATGCGCAATTAAGCGTATTGAAAGAGCTCGGTTGCCAGGCATTCCAGGGCTATTATTTCACCCGGCCATTAGCGATAGAACTGTTTGAACAGTGGGTGATTCACAATGCGGATAACGCTGCACAGCATCAAACTGTGGCACAGATGCTTTAACCGGAAACGAGCACGCACAATAAAAAACGGCAATCTTCTACAGGTTGCCGTTTTCGTTGGTAAAACTCAAACTTGCTTACGACATGTTGTAAAACCAGCCAACGCCATGACCCTGCAGCAGCTTGAGTTACTTCCTTGAAAAAGAGGATCTTTTCCAGGTATAGGTGCCGCAAGTGATTAAATAAAGAATAGCCGAGAAGATGTTAAGCACCGGTACCATGCTCCTGAAAGCAAGAAAGAATGCTTTACCCAATGCGTGCTTCAGCGTATCGAATTCACAATTACGAAACTCGATCAAAGAGCCGATGGCAGAGATCACTAGCGGTACTAAATAAAAAGCAGAGAAAATTTCAAAATCCATGACATTTTGTCCGTTGCTGCTGAGTTTATGGTTAGCGGTTATTTGAAGCAGGCTTATCAGTGCCAGAAGAGAATTTTACAACGCAATGCGTTGAGAGGTGAAAAATCAATCAGGGCGATTAAACCATATCGGCTTTAGAGCAGATATGGTATTAAGTCTTAAACGAAAACATCAATTTGACTTTGCTTATGCGTACGCTTGATCTGCTCTGAAACGGATTGCGAATTTGCATCAGCTTTCTCTAGCGTTTTTTTGCTTTTCTCGGCTTCCTGCTGAATCAGTTGATTGAGCTGCATCTGGGCCATTTGTATCTGTAACTGAATGTTTTTGGCTTTTTGCATACCAGCTTCGCTTTGTTCACCCAATGCGCTTTTCAAGTCCTGATTGAGTGCAACAAGCTTTTGCTTCAGGCCTTCTATGGAATTGCTATTGCCGCGGCCAGAGGAGATGCCTCCGCCGCTTGGTCCCACTTGTATATTGATAGAAATAGCCATGTGAATGTTTAAATAGTCGTTCTGTGATAGATGACTATTCAACGGCAGTTTTAAGCACCTGCTTTAATGTTTAACTTTATTGGGTCATATAAAACAAAAAAGCCTCGTCATCCGACGAGGCTAGTCAGTCACAACCTGCTCAAAGAGTATCAGGCTGCAAAATTCTTCGCAGCAAATTCCCAGTTGGCAAGACTCGCCAAAAAGGTTTCCACGAATTTTGGACGAGCATTGCGGTAGTCGATGTAATACGCATGCTCCCACACGTCTATGGTCAGCAAAGCAGTTTCACCGGTAGTCAATGGCGTGCCAGCCGCGCCTGTGTTCAGGATATCAACTGTTCCATCGGCTTTTTTCACAAGCCAGGTCCAGCCGGAACCGAAGTTACCAACTGCGGAAGCCTGAAAGGCTTTTTTGAACTCTTCGAAAGAGCCCCATTTGGCGTTAATGGCATCTGCCAAAGCGCCTGAAGGCTCACCCCCTCCGTTAGGAGACAGGCTATTCCAGAAGAAGGTGTGGTTCCATACTTGTGCCGAGTTGTTATAAATGCCGCCGGAAGATTTTTTGATGATCTCTTCCAGGCTGGCATTTTCAAACTCGGTACCTTTGATCAGGTTGTTCAGGTTGGTCACATAAGTCTGGTGGTGTTTGCTGTAGTGGTAGTCAAACGTTTCGGCTGAAATGTGTGGCGCCAATGCATCTTTGGCAAACGGTAATGGTGGTAAGGTATGTTCCATGGTGTTTCCTTTTTTATGGTGTGTTGAATTGAAGTGGTATTAAAAAGCAGTGGTTAAACGTTGGTATTTTTATAACAGCGACATGCAGGTGATATTTAGAACCACGAGACGGGCAAAAGGTTTAGCCATTGAATGGGATATTTTGCCATAGTTTGCTATGCAGTAACACGTTGCCTCGGGATATCTTGCGGGCGAAATCGCTTATTTTTTGCGCGCACGCGGGTGCGCCGCGTCATAAATTTTGCTCAGGTGCTGAAAGTCCAGATGCGTATAGACCTGCGTGGTGCTGATATTGGCATGGCCCAGCATTTCCTGCACTGCGCGTAAATCACCGCTGCTCTGCAACACATGGCTGGCAAAACTGTGGCGCAACATGTGCGGATGTACATGATTATGCAGGCCTTGCTTGATCGCCCAGGCATTCACGCGTAGCTGTATGGTGCGTCCGCTGATACGCCGGCCTTGCTGGCTGATAAACACAGCGATTTCAGCCGGACGTTTGCTTAACCATAGTGGGCGTACACTTAACCAGGCATGCATAGCGGAAATAGCTTTGCTACCCAGCGGCACCATACGGGTCTTGTTGCCCTTGCCGATGACGGTGACGACGCCTTCCTGCAAATCCAGCCGCTCCAGATCGAGGCCGACCACTTCACTCAGGCGCAGGCCGGAAGAATAAAACAACTCCAGCATGGCGCGGTCACGCACCACAATCGGGTCATCACCTTCCAGCTCCACCAGTTTGTTAGTTTGCTCTATGGAGAGCGCATGCGGCAATGTTTTAGGTGACTTGGGTGCGCGCAAGCCTATTACAGGATTGGATGGGAATTGATGATGCAATACCAGGTAATGGAAGAACCCGCGCCAGCTGGAGAGAATGCGGGCAATGCTGCGGCCACTAAGGCCTTGACTGTGCAAACTGGCGATATTGCGCCGTATCAGTTGCGGGGTCAGCGTTTTCAGGTCCTGCGCATGCTGTTTTAACAGCAGGGAGATGTCGCGCTGGTAGTTATTGCGGGTATGTTCGCTCAGGCCGCGTTCAAAATGCAGGAAGTTGAGGTAATCATCCAGCAATTCATGCATACCAACATTCCCGGTATTGTAAACATGAGCGAGCGGCAGGAAGTGCAAGGCGCACGGCACGCAGGAACCGGAATGTACATGTGGGTACATGAGGATTCCGAGTACCGAGCAACGCGGCAATTTGGCCGCGCAGCCATGTTTGATTTACGCTGACAATTGCCGCAAGAAGATACCTCTCGGCGGGAACCTCAGCGGGGGCTTTCATATGATGTATCTGGCAAGCGATGCGCTGACCAGCTCGCCTATCCTGTTCAAAAACAAGGTGCCCATGCCGGCATAGAAACGGCTGCGTTGCTCGCTGGGGATCGCCAGCAGGCCAAAAGTTACTTCCTGGTAGCGCATGGGGATCACCGCCAGTGAGACCGGTGACTCTGTGAACCAGCCGGCAATATCCATGGTCGGCAGGGTGCCGCAATAGGGCTGGCTTAAATCCTTGGCCCAGTTTTTCAGTGAGTCTTCAGCGGCAATAAAAATGTCATCAGCGGCATGGCTTTCATTTGTCCATAGCCTGAGCCTAGCATTCGGTAGTTGAAAGTGCGTTGCCAGAAATTCCACCAGGTGCGCATGTAATGCCGGGACGTCTTTGGCAAACAATAATCCCAGCGTTAATTCATGGACTTTATTGGCAGTTGCTTCATTTTCTTCCGCCGTCAGGATCAGCTCGGTAAAGCGTGATTCCAGCACACGGATTTTATCGCGCTGGGCAATCTGCTGGCGTTCTGCCAGCGAAATCGTACCTTTGCCGTGCGGGCTGGGCAGGAACAATTCTGCAAGCAAATGCGCATGGCTTTCGAAAAAGTCCGGATGCGCTTTCAGGTAATGCTTGATGTCGTTTTCGTTGATACTGTCTTCCATTATGCTTCTGCAATCTTCTTAAATTTCAATGTCGCCTTCAAAGACGATGTCTGCCGGACCTGTCATCATGACCGGACTATTACTACCATTCCAACTGATGGTCAGTATGCCACCGCGCGTATGCACTTTCACCGGGCTTTGCAAAGTGCCCAGCTGAATGCCGCTCACTGCTGCCGCGCAAGCGCCGGTGCCACAAGCCAGTGTTTCGCCACTGCCACGTTCGTAGAC
>DATHWT010000172.1:0-7542 GCA_035460345.1 Methylophilus sp.
CAGTAGATATTACCGATATTCCTCAGGCCAGTATCGGTAGTGTCGTGGAACTTTGGGGCAATGTCGTGCCTGTGGATGCGGTAGCACAAGCCAGTGGCACCATAGGCTATGAATTGCTTTGTGCGGTGACCGCACGTGTACCCATGCATGTGATTGATTAAATCCCCAAAGTGGAAGTTTTGAGGAGGGGATTTGAATGTGACAAGCCGTTACTCCTTAGTTGCGTATCACCTGTGCTAATTAGAGAGATAGCAATCCCATAATCAATAGTCTTTCATCAGAAAAAATTATTCATGGCAAAAGCCAAAACACAATATACCTGTACAGAATGTGGTGCCTCAGAACCTAAGTGGCAGGGGCAATGCCCTAGTTGCCATGCCTGGAATACCCTGGTGGAAACCGTACCGGAAACAGCCACCCAAAGCCGTTTTGCCAGCCTGGCACCTACCGCGCAATTACAGAAGCTGGCAGATGTTGAAGCGCAGGATGTCTCGCGACAGCAGACCGGGATTGCCGAGTTCGATCGCGTCTTGGGCGGTGGCCTGGTGGCGGGCGGGGTGGTGCTGATTGGCGGGGATCCCGGCATCGGTAAATCGACATTGTTGCTGCAAACGGTGTGCAAGGTGTCACAGAACCTGAAATCGTTTTATATCAGCGGCGAAGAGTCTGCGCAGCAGATCGCCATGCGGGCAAAGCGGCTGGGGCTGGATGCCAGCCAGGTCGATGTGCTGGCTGAGATCAATCTCGAAAAAATCAGCCAGGTATTGCAGCAGCACCAGCCTGATCTGGTGATTATTGATTCCATCCAGACGGTGTATTCTGAAGCGTTGCAGTCAGCGCCAGGGTCGGTGGCACAGGTGCGTGAATGCAGCGCGCAGTTAACGCGTATCGCCAAACAATTAGGCATCAGCATGATATTGGTCGGCCATGTTACTAAGGAAGGTTCATTGGCCGGGCCGCGCGTGCTGGAGCATATTGTCGATAGCGTGCTCTATTTCGAAGGCGACCAGAATTCGAGTTTCAGGCTGATACGTGCCTTCAAGAATCGTTTCGGTGCCGTGAACGAGCTGGGCGTGTTTGCCATGACTGAAAAAGGCTTGCGGGAAGTCAGCAATCCATCTGCCCTGTTTTTGTCGCATCACGATACCCCTGTTCCAGGGTCCTGCATTACAGTGACGCAAGAGGGTACGCGTCCGTTACTGGTTGAAATACAGGCATTAGTTGACACCTCCCATGCTCCAAACCCCAAGCGACTATGCGTGGGATTGGAGCAAAACCGCTTGGCCATGTTACTGGCGGTATTACATCGCCATGCCGGCGTCGCGTGTTTTGATCAGGATGTATTTATCAATGCGGTAGGCGGCGTGAAAATCAGCGAACCTGCAGTGGATTTGGCAGTGCTGCTGTCGATTGTTTCATCTTTTAAAAATAAGCCATTACTAAACAAATTAATTGTGTTTGGCGAAGTGGGGCTGGCGGGAGAAGTGCGGCCAGTACAACGCGGGCAAGAGCGTTTAAAAGAAGCTGCCAAGCTCGGCTTTACCCATGCCATTATCCCCAAGGCCAATGCGCCCAAGGGTGGCGTGCCCGGCTTGCATATTGATGCGATTGACAGGCTGGAACAAGCCATCGATTTATTGCGCGGATAAAAAAATGGCAACGATGTCATGGAGTGGCATCGTTGCCTTGAGTGGTGGTTGTTCAGAAGAGGGTGAACAGCCACAGGGAAGCGGTACTGATATTGAATGGCTTTGCGTGTCGTATCTATCAGTCTTTAACTTTTGAAGTTTTATTCACTGTGCCAGCAGGCATTTCCAGGGCAACTGCCCGCTATGCATAAAGATCCTGTTTTATCCTTAACCTGCGTGTTTTTTTAAGGACTGCGTATTGATGCCAGTGAGTGCAGTATAAGAAATTTAAGTAGGCCGGTCAGTTACAAAGCGCGGGGTTTTGTAGCAGTTTGTAGCTGACTGGATACAAGTCTGGGTGAGGCCTGGCATTAAATCAGCGCGGTATTTTTCACAAAATTTTCATGAAACTATATGGTTCGTTTATTGCCTTATCAAATGTGTGCCTATAACACACCAATATGACAATAATATGACGTGATGTAATAAAGGTGGAAATGGAGAGACGCAATGAAAAAAACGCTAATACTGATTTCCCTGCTGCTATCTGCTTGCGCAAGTAACCAGCCAACCCCACACGCTACCAGCGATGGCAGGCCAGGCTATAAACTGACCTGTAGTGAATTCAATACCACGCTGGAGCAGTGCAAGGCAAAAGCCAGCGAGAATTGCTCACACGGTTACGAAGTGGATTCGCATCTTTCCTACCGTGAGACTTATCCGGATGCAGGTGATGGTATCTATGTGCCTGCCAGAAACCATCTGGTAGTGGGCTGCAAAGATCCGCAGGCTTAAAGCTGGCGGAGTGCGCTCAGGGCTTGGCCCGTATCAGATTGGCGGCCGCCACTCCACTCCTGACAGCGCCTTCAATGGTGGCTGGGTAGGGCCCGGCAGTATAGTCGCCCGCGAGATAGACGTGCGGCTGGGAAGTCTTGTTTTGTGGGCGCGCTAACTCCGGCGCGCAACTGAAGGTGGCGCGTTTCTCGGTAATTACCTGCGTCCACAGTGGCGCTGCTTCAAGTTGTATGTCATGCGATAACAATGCCTGATTCATTTCACTCATACATTGTCGTATCAATGCTGTCTTATCGCCATTTAATGGCCCATGTGCACTGATCACTACTGCCAGCAAGCCCGCCTGGTGACAGCATTGCCCCCTGTCGAATACCCATTGTGCCAGACCGCCATATAATCCCATGACCGGGTAGGGCAGCCTAGTGGTAGTCGAATATTGCAGGTATATCGTGGTGATAGGCTGATAATCAAATGTCGGCAGCGCAATATCACTAGCCACCGTTTTCAATTGATGCGGGCCGGTTGCCAGAATCACATCATCGAATGACTGTTTGCCTTCTGAGGTTTCAAGCTCGCAGTTTGAGTGTTCATTTTTGACTGAAATCACAGGCGTGCGCAGTGATACCTTGCCGCCTGAAGTAATCACCTTCTCTAGCAAAGGCTCAATCAGGCTACTGGATAAATCCGACTTCAGGATCAGAAAGTCACTGTCCGAACGCTGTTGCTGAAAGCTGTCGCGCAGTACATTCAGAAATACCTGCGCACTGGCAATGTGGATAGGAGTATTCAATGCGGCCAGGCACAAAGGCTCCCATAAGGTTTTGATGGCAGTTTCTGTTTGCTGGCCTTGCTGTAACAGGCTTTCAACAGTGATGTCTTGTGCAAGGGTAAATGCAGATTGTTTCAACCATAACATCCAGCGTATGGCTTGCCACTTACTGTTAAAAGTCAATCCACGCGCGGTAAGCAATCCCCACAGTAAATGCAGGGGGGCAGGTAACCAGCTTGGTGTGACGAGTGACATGCGATGTGCGCCATGATGCATATGCAATGCTAGCGGCAAACGGGTAAAGACATGCTCAGGGTTCAGGCCAGCCTCACCTAATAATGCCAGTGTGGCCTGATAAGCCCCTATGCATAAATGCTGGCCGTTATCTAACATGGTTTCAGCATACGGCAAGCCACGCGTACGGCCACCTGCTTGAGGGGCAGCTTCAAATAGCGATACCTGGTGTCCTGAACTCAGCAAGGTGTGTGCGGCAGCCAGGCCGGCCAGTCCGGCACCGACAACAGCGACATTGCGGGGAGTGTGGGCGTAGTTAAGCATTCCAGTGCATCAGCGGCGTTTAAACCATACGCTCAGGGCCAGTTTCAGTTTCCTGAAAGGTGGCAGTATGACTTTGTGGCTGAGGACCAGATTAGGGTCTTGCTTGATTTCCCGCAGTAAGGCGCGGTAAATGGCTGCCATCATCAGGCCTGGCAGTTGGGTTTTGATATCGGCCTCAGGCAGCTGGCTCATGGCTTTGTCATAAAACATTTCTGCTCGTTCAATCTGCCTGAGTAATAGTGCTTGTGTCTGTGCCGATGCCTGGCTTTGCAGTAACTGCTGTTCAGTCACGCCTGCCTTTTCCAGTTCATCAATCGGGATATAAATCCTGCCGCGTCGCGCGTCTTCGCCGATATCACGAATGATGTTGGTCAGCTGAAAAGCCATGCCCAGGTCATGCGCATAGGCCAAAGTGGATTTGTCGCTGTAACCAAAAATCTGCGCAGAGAGCAGGCCGACGACGCTGGCGACGCGATAACAATACAAAGCCAGTTGCTCAAAGTCGGCGTAACGGTTGTACTGGGTATCCATCTGCATGCCGTCAATAATTTCGATGAAATGCGCTTCTTGCAGCTCAAACTGTTCAACCACTGGTTTGAGTGCCCTGGTGACCGGGTGTTGCGGCACTTCATGAAACAAGCGATGAATTTCCTGCTTCCACCATTGCAGCTTGGTTTGTGCAATCTGATAGTCAGTACATTCATCGACGACGTCATCGACTTCACGGCAAAATGCATACAGTGCCGTCATGGCTTCGCGTTTGTGTTTGGGTAAAAACAAAAAACTCAGGGTAAAGCTGGAACCACTTTGTTTGGTTTTTTGCTGGCAGTATTGTTGCGGGGTCATTGTTTAAACAGGGCTTTCAGCAAAATAATCGGCCAATCAAAAGCATTCAGCGTTGGCCGGTGATGATAGATATCGCCTCGGCAACGCTTTAATTTATAAATAATTCGTTCACCACCGGCGACGATCATGCGTAGTTCGAACCCGATACGGCCAGTTAAACGTCGGCCTAGTGGCTTACCGGCAAGCAGTAATTGCTCGGCACGGGCGACATTGTACAAAAAGAATGCCTGCCAGGCGCTATCCAGTCGCTGATTACGTAAATCCTCTTCTGTCATGCCTGCCGCCTGCATTTCGTCCTGGCACAAGTAAATTCGCCCGGTCTGGCCATGTTTTTGCAAATCTACTGCAATGTCCTGGTAGAAGTTGATCAGCTGCAAGGCGGTGCAGATCTGGTCTGACCATTCGCGGTGTTGCGGCGTATCCGCAGCATACAATTGCAACATCAGCCTGCCTACGGGGGTGGCTGAGCGGCGGCAGTAATCCAGAAGCTCTGCAAAATCGGCATAGCGGGTTTTGACTACATCCTGTTTGAACGCGCTGATTAAATCCAGCAGCGATTGCACTTCCAGCTTGTGGCGGCTCACCACTTGTTGCAGGGTTTTGAATAGGGGGCGCTCTGCCTGGATATAGGCCTGGATCAGTAATAGCTCATCTTCATAGGATTGTAATCCCTGCAAGCGCTCGTTTTCACTTGCATCGCCTTCGTCGGCAATATCATCCGCCTCTCTCGCAAACTGGTAAATCACGCTGACCGCGTAACGTAAATGGGCAGGGAGCAGCAACGAAGCGACCGGGAAATTCTCATAATGTGTCTGTGCCAGCGGCACGCTGGCCGGTGTTGTCACTGGCTTGGAAAAGGCTTGCATGGCTTAAGTATGCCATAAATCCGTGATACGCTTATGCCTTGCACATTAACCTGCGGTTAAAGAAACTGATGTTGGAGAGGATAGGATGTTAGGCATTATTGGGGGCACCGGGCTGACAGAGCTCACCAATCTGAATATTTCAAAACGCCTGATTGTACGCACGCCGTATGGCAAGCCTTCGCAACCTTTGGTCTTTGGTGAAATCAATGGCAAAGAAGTGGTTTTCCTCGCGCGTCACGGCGGCGGGCATACCATTCCACCACATGCGGTGAATTACCGGGCCAATATCTGGGCATTGCATTCTGTGGGGGTGACCGATTTACTGGCAGTGGCAACCGTTGGTGGCATCAGCAATACGCTTATCCCGGGCGACATTGTATTACCACACCAGATACTGGATTACACCTATGGCCGTGATAACACCTATCACGATGGGGTTGAGCTACCTGTGAGGCATATTGATTTCACCTTGCCTTACTCGCAAGCCATGCGCGAGCGCTGCCAGAAAGCTTCTGCGGATGCCGGATGCCACTTGGTGGAAGGCGGTATCTATGCCTGTGTGCAAGGGCCGCGACTGGAAACAGCTGCTGAAATAAACCGCTATGAGCGCGATGGCGCCACTGTTGTCGGCATGACAGGTATGCCGGAAGCCGTGCTGGCTCGGGAGCTGGGTGTCGCTTATGCCGCCATCTGTCCGGTGGCTAATTTCGCAGCAGGCCGAGGAGATAGCGCGCAAGCCATTCATTTTGAGCAGGTGATGCCTTTGTTGCAGCAAACCATGGATAAAGTGCGCTGCATTATTGCGCAATATTTATCTGACCACCAATGCGCAACGGTTTAATCATTTGATAACTTTTGACGGAGCCTGATTGTGGCCATTAAACCCGTACTGAGAATGGGTGACCCTGTGTTGTACCAGGTTGCAGAAAAAGTCACCCAGTTTGATACACCTGAATTGCATGCCCTGATCCAGGACATGTATGACACCATGAGCGAGATGAACGGCGCCGGTATCGCCGCGCCGCAAATTGGCGTCAGTTTGCAGGTGGTGATGTTTGGTGTCGGCAAAAACCCACGCTACCCGGATGCGGAAGAAGTGCCGTTTACCATACTGATCAATCCTGAACTGACCCCGGTAGATAACGAAGAAGAGGATGGTTGGGAAGGATGCCTGTCCGTACCTGGCATGCGCGGGTTGGTGCCACGTCATCAAAGCCTGCATTATCGCGGCTTTGATCCGCAAGGCAATGTCATTGACCGCACTGCGAGCGGCTTTCATGCCCGGGTAGTGCAGCACGAATGCGACCATCTTTTTGGCATACTTTACCCCATGCGTATCCGTGATCTAACGAAATTTGGCTTTAATGATGTACTTTTTCCTGGAATAACACTTCCAGATGACTGATTGTTTGCTATAATTCTGCCTTCCGGAAGAGTGGCAGAGCGGTTTAATGCTACAGTCTTGAAAACTGTCGAGGGTTCACGCCCTCCGTGAGTTCGAATCTCACCTCTTCCGCCAGTTACCAGGATGCCGCATGATTGCGGCATTTCTATTTAAAGTTTTTATAAGCACTTTAATTTATTAAGGAAATGTCATGACTCAAATCATCATCGACCACAATCCATCTGAAGAAAAATTGAAAGACCTGGGCGTAAAAAGCTGGAATACCTGGGATTGCGCACCTTCAAAATTCCCTTTGGACTTCACGATGACTGAAAAAGCCTACGTGTTGGAAGGCGAATTCAAAGTAACTCCACAAGGTGGCGACACTGTAACGATCAAGGCTGGTGACTATGTTGAGTTTCCAAAAGGCCTGAAATCACAGTGGGAAGTTGTTAAGCAATTGAAAAAACACTACAAACATTTCTAATCGATTGTTGTAGCAAATATTCAATAAAAAAACCCTGCATCGCAGGGTTTTTTGTTTTGGATCCAGGCGATATCATTAAATTTTGCAAAGTTTGCAGAGGATTTAAACCTAATACAACCTCATTCTCTAGCAAAGTAATCAATATCAACCTACAATCACATCCTGATTGAAAAATCAAAACGCCTTGGGGTGGCTAACGCCTGAGATCT
>DATHWT010000173.1:0-3640 GCA_035460345.1 Methylophilus sp.
TCTTCGCCCATCTTGAAAGGCTTGCTGGTCGGGATAAACAAGCCGCCACCTTTGACAAACGGCATATAAGCCGCAAACAAGGCAGCTTTTTCACGAATCGCCAATGACAGCACCCCGGGCTTGGCAGGCCCCGCAGGGCTAATGGTCGATGGTGGTTGTGTGTCTGTCATGCATGGGCTCCTGGGTGCTTCTGAGTCTCTGACTGATTGGCCTGTATGTTCTGTCGCAAGTACCGGTTAGCCAAACATTTTCTTGTATTGCAACAACAATTGCTCCAATTGCAGTTCCTGGTTCAACGGGTGCAGTGCAGTCATTTTAAAGCGATTCAGCTGCTGTTGAAATGCCAGCAGGCGCGCTAATTCCAGTTTCGATGCAAGTGTTTGTAAATTAGCCGATGCGTCCGGATGATAACGCAATGGCAATTGGTGCCGTGACAGCCATAAATCCAGCAACCATTTTTGTAACACCTGGATGGCGGCAGACATGCCCTGCTTGATCAGGATACCACCAGCCAGCGCAATATCCATCGCAGCGCCACGCGACAAATGCGGGCTCCATTGCTGGTACCAGCCATACCAGTCCAGGTCATCCTGCTCTATGGTGGTCGGTGCGCCGCCACTGTAGTGCCAGATCCAATCCGCCTGTGCGACTGACTGCGATTGTAACCACTGCAATCCCTGCGCTTGAGTCGGTACCGGCATATCCACCTGCATGCAGCGGCTTAAAATGGTCGGCAACAGGGCCTGGCGCTGATGCGAGACCAGCAGGAACTGTGTGCGCTGCGGCGGCTCTTCCAGCAGTTTCAATAACGCATTCGAAGCCGCTACATTCATGGCCTCCAGCGGATGAATCAATACTACGCGTATGCCTCCCACCTGGTGGCTGGTCAGGGAAAGGTAATCCTGCAAGGCGCGGATCTGGTCAATGACAATCTGTTGCCGCTTGCGGGTTTTCTTCTTGCTGTCTGTAGCCTCATCATCTTCAGGCGTGATTTCCCTGAAATCAGGGTGCGCGCCTTCTGACAGCCAGTGGCATGACTGGCATTGTCCGCAGGCAATGCCGTTTGTTTGCGGTTGTGAGCACAACAGTCCTGCTGCCAGAGTATTCGCAAACGCCAGTTTTCCTATCCCGGTTTTACCATGAAACAGCAAAGCGTGATGACGGCTCTCACCTGCATGCACCCAATGTGAAAACAGGGTATCCTGCCATGGATATACATTATTAATCATAATGATAGAATAATTTCTTCAACTGATTTCTTCACTTCTTCAAGTGACCGATTCGCATCAATCACACGAAAACGTCGCGGGTATTCGGCAGCCCGTGCAAGATATTGGGCACGCAGTTTGGCGAAAAATTCAGCGCCTTGCGCTTCAAACTTGTCAGGCGTGCGTGCGCCAGCCAGACGTTGCAAGCTCACCTCCACAGGCACATCAAAAAGCAAGGTGATATCCGGTTGCAAATCGCCCTGCACCCAGGTTTCCAGGGTTTGCATTTTGGCTAATGGCAGCCCGCGCGCGCCACATTGATAGGCATAAGACGCATCCGTAAAGCGGTCAGACAAGACAACCGCATCACGTGCCAATGCCGGCAAAATGACTTGTTGCAAATGCTCAGCGCGTGCGGCAAACATCAGCAATGACTCTGTTTCCACATGCATATCTTGATGCAATAGCAACTCGCGCAGCTGTTCACCTAAGGGTGTACCTCCTGGCTCGCGGGTAGAAACGACTTCACGCCCGGATGCTCCCAGCAATGCCAGTATGGTGGGAATGTGCGTGCTCTTGCCCGCGCCATCCATACCTTCCAGTGTGATAAACAAACCTGCCATTACTTCACTTCCCAAATCTTGCACATATGATTAATGTTTCTTTAATTGATAAGCACGCACTGCCTTGTTGTGCTCTTCCAGCGAACTGGTAAATACATGCCTGCCCTGTCCGTTCGCCACAAAATACAGCGCCTTGGTATTGGCGGGATGTAACGCCGCCTGGATAGAGGCCAACCCGGGCAAGGCAATTGGCGTCGGCGGCAAGCCACTGCGAGTATAAGTGTTATACGACGTATCCGTGAGTAAATCACGTCGCGTGATATTGCCATGATAGCGGCTGCCCATGCCATAAATCACGGTGGGGTCTGTCTGCAAGCGCATGCCTATCCGTAAACGGTTGACGAACACACCGGCAATCTGCGGACGCTCGACTTCAACCCCGGTTTCTTTTTCTACGATAGAGGCCATCACCAGTGCTTCATATGGCGTTTTATATGGCAATCCTGACTGGCGTGTTTCCCAGGCGGCAGCCAGATACTGCTGCATTTTATGGTAAGCCCGCTTGTACATATCGATATCACTGCTTTGGCTGTCGATAAAATAAGTGTCCGGGAAAAACCAGCCCTCCGGGTTGGTCGTTTCACCGCTGATCAACTGCATCAATTCGATATCTGAAAGATTGAGTGTTTCATGCCGTATGCCAGGCATCTGTGCGAGCTTGCGGCGGAAATCGGCAAAAGTTTTACCTTCTGTCAGTTGCAGCTTGAACTGGTCAAAGGTGCCATGTTTCAGCAGGTCTATCAGTCCCAGCACCTGCAACGGTGCGTTCAAAGCATAATCGCCCGCCTGTAAGCGGCTGCCACTGCCTGTCAGCTTTACCACCAGCAGGAAACTGTAAGGCTCATTCAACACCCCTGCCGATACCAGCTGGTCAGCAATGCCGCGCACACTGGCACCGGCCGGGATTTGCATGCCTATGGTTTCAGAAGTCATGGGCAATGGCCGTATCATATAAATGACTAACCAGAGTGCTAGGGCCATGCCGGATAACCCCAGCACCGCCAATCCGTATTTAAAACTTTTTTTAAACATAGTGCTTTAAAATAAATGTAGTGCTTTAAAAAATCTTCTAATGCGTCACGTAATGCAATTGTGACCGAAGTTCTTTTGCCCAGTGATTGGTCGCAATCACCTGTTCATCAATATGCGATACCTGCAACACGCCATACACACTGTTCACAATGACAATCGCCTCTGCACTCAGCAGGTCGTTCATGGTTAATGTAGTCACTACCACCGTCTGCCGTTGCGTTTTGTACCAATCCAGTATTTTTTGACGCATCACCCCGGCCACGCCACAACTCTCCAGCACCGGCGTCATCACTAGGCCGTCCTTGCGGATAAACAGGTTACCGCTGACCGCCTCAATGATATGGTCATGATAATCTCGCAATAAACCGTCGAAGAATCGCGGATCCTTCAGTTCAGCGCGTGCGAGCACGTTTTCCAGCCGATTCAAATGCTTGATACCTGCCAGTAAAGGCTGATGCGCCAGCCGCGTCTGGCAGGTATACAGCGCGACACCATTGGCATATATCGCCGGTGAATAAGCGGGCAACGGACTTTGTATCAACACCCGGGTAGGCTCGCTCACCGACGGTGGTGCATAACCGCGTGCGCCTTCGCCGCGCGTAATGATGATCTTGAGGACACTGAACTGCGTATCCTCTTCATCGGCCGATGCCATCATGTATTTGAACTCCTGCATCAGCAACTCGGCTGAGGGGCACACGATCTGGATTTTGCTGCAGTCAGCTACCAGCGTCTGGTAATGCAATGGCCAGTCCTGCAACTGACCATTCAGCAGGC
>DATHWT010000174.1:0-13570 GCA_035460345.1 Methylophilus sp.
TGTCGTTTCTTCATAAGAAACGCGCTGATTCTCTGCAAGGCTTTTGAAACCGCTAGATTCGATCGCTGAAAAATGCGCGAATAAGTCATCACCACCTGCATCCGGAGTAATAAAACCAAAACCTTTTGCATCGTTAAACCACTTAACTACACCTGTTGCCATTTGAATTTCCTTAAATAATGAATGGGTTTCCCCAATTTAGGGCGAGGGTCAAGATGGCGGGATTAACGATAGAACCGAAAGATACACCAGAGAAAACAACAATGCTTGAACTTCGCGTGCGCACACTATGCACTTTAAATACAACAATAGCAACCTCTAATTATGAATAATGTAAAAATAAATCAATCTTTTACTTCGTTGAGATCGACACAATGAGGCCAGGCATGGATTAAACAGGGGGAAGGCAAGCCAAACGTGAGCCTATATATAGGAATGCTTAAAATTAAGCCGCCTGACCTCTATAGGGTTAAAAGATTAGCCACACCATCCAGCCCGACAATATTTAAGGCATATCTGGCTTGCTGTTGCACGACTGGCTTGGCATGATACGCCACGCCAACCTCGGCCACTGCCATCATTTTCAAGTCATTTGCACCATCGCCAATGGCGATGGTTTGCTGGGCAGTTAGCCCCAGCTGGTCACGCAGTTTGACCAGTTCATCGGCTTTACGCTGGGCATCGACTATATCGCCCAGCACCTGGCCGGTTAGTTTGCCATCGACAATTTGCAGGACATTGGAAACGGCATAATCCAGCCCCAATGTTTGTTTGACGTAGTTGGCAAACACAGTGAAGCCACCTGACACTACCATGGTTTTAATCCCATGCTGTTTGCAGGTTGCTATCCAATGCGGGACGCCTGGATTAAAGCGCAAGCGCTCAGCTATCACCTGCTGCAAGGCAGTCTCTGGCAAGCCTTTAAGTAAAGCCACCCGCTTACGCAAACTGGCAGAAAAATCCAGCTCGCCACGCATGGCTGCTTCAGTGATCTCGGCAACTTGCGGCTTGATATTCATCATGTCTGCGATTTCGTCTATGCATTCGATCGAAATCAGGGTGGAATCCATATCCATCACACACAGGCCAAATTTTTGCAGTCTATGGGAATCTTCAACAACAGCACAATCTATCTGCTGGCTGGCACAAAACGCTTTCACTTCGCCGTAATCGCCCTTGGCAACCGGCAGGTAATACGCATGTTGAGCGACTTGTGCAAACTGGTTATAGCCACCGATCATGCCGTGAATATGCGTGAGATGAGCCATGCTGATTGCAGGCCCTTGAACCACTAAGCGCATGATAAAACCTACTGGAATTGAAAGGCTCAATTATACCAGCGGAAGCGGCAAAGCTTGATTTGTCATGGTGAAGGAATATTTCTGTTTTAGGATTTTCTCAGGCGATGGTATGCTTGCCAAAAATTCAAACAATTAACGTTTAAAAACTTTACCATTCAGATTACTTAACTCAGATTACCTAGGGATCGTAATGAAACAAGAGTCTCAAACATTGCCATGGCTGAACCTGCCTAATCTTCCATTACCGCTGAAAGCGCTGTTTGTCGGCTACCTGCTGGTGATAGGCGTTGGCTTGTGTATGGCCGGTTTACAAATCATGCTCACGCACGGCATGGCGGACGGTAAATTCGGCTTATCCGTCAATGACATCGTGTATAGCTATTACGGTGACCGTAGCGGCACCAAACTGGCGAGCAAGTTAAATGGTTCCATGTCTGACAAGGCACCGCTGGAAGTGCGCCAGGATATTATCAAATGGGCACAATTGGGCGCGCCGCAAGACCAATGGGAATCACATTACAAACAGGTGTTTGCCCAGCACTGTGTCATGTGCCACAGCAATATTCCCGGCATTCCTGACTTTACCAAATATGAAGAGGTGAAAGCCCGCGCTGAAGTCAACGAAGGCGCCACCATCAGTGGCCTGACCAGGGTGTCGCATATCCACTTGTTTGGCATCAGTTTTATCTTCTTCTTTATCGGCCTGATTTTCAGCTTTGCAGTGAATGTGCCAAAAACGGCTAAAGTGATTGCTATCGGCTTCCCGTTTGCGTTCCTGATCGCTGATGTGATGTCATGGTGGCTGACCAAATGGTCGCCGCATTTTGCCTGGCTAACCATTATCGGCGGCCTGGGCTATAGCCTGGCTTCTACTTATATGTGGGTGATCAGCATGTACCAGATGGTGATACTTTCACGCAATGGCAAAGTTTATGGCAATGCCTGGGCGCAAGACCTGTAAGCTATAGCACGTCTTACCCAACAAAAAACCGCACTTAGCTGCGGTTTTTTTGTTTGCAGCCTAGCTTTGAATGGGCATTTGCGCCAAAATGACAGCTTAATCACAAAAACAGTTTATTTTCATGAATCTGCACGAATATCAGGCTAAACAACTACTGCAAAAGTACGGTTTAGTCACCCCAGCCGGTCTGGTTGTCCAATCCGAAGAAGCTGCTGCAGCCGCAACCAAAGAACTGGGTGGCGAAGCCTGGGTGGTGAAAGCGCAAGTGCATGCCGGTGGCCGTGGTAAAGCGGGCGGCGTGAAAGTCGTGAAATCGGCACTGGAAGCGCAAACGGTTGCAGGCGGCCTGCTGGGTAAACATTTAGTGACTTACCAGAATGCACCTGATGGGCAGCCGGTACACCAGGTACTGGTAGAACAAACCTTGCCGATCGCGCGTGAACTGTACCTCTCCATGCTGGTAGACCGTAGCCTGGAACGCGTGGTGATGGTCGCTTCCAGCGCAGGTGGCATGGATATCGAAGAAATCGCAGCGACGCAGCCGGACAAGATTCTGCAGGAAATCTGTGACCCATTGAATGGCCTGGTCGATTACCAGGCACGCAACCTGGCATTTGGCCTGGGCCTGAGTAGCGACCAGGTCGCGGCGTTCACCAAGCTGGCTAAAGGCCTGTACAAATTATTCAAGGATAATGATTTATCCTTGCTGGAAATCAACCCGCTGATCGTCACCGCTGAAGGAAAACTGGTCGCGCTCGATTGCAAGATGACCGTCGATGACAATGCCCTGTATCGCCAGAAACCGTTTGCGGAAATCCGCGATTGGTCACAGGACGATGCCAAGGAAGCGGAAGCGCATCATAGCGGCCTGAATTACATCGCCCTCAACGGCAATATCGGCTGTATGGTGAATGGTGCCGGCCTGGCAATGGCAACCATGGACCTGATCAAGCTGCATGGCGGCATGCCGGCCAACTTCCTCGATGTAGGTGGTGGTGCCACGGCAGAAACCGTGACCAAGGCGTTCAAGATTATCCTGGCTGACCAAAACGTAAAAGCCATCCTGGTGAATATCTTCGGCGGCATCATGCGTTGCGACATTATTGCCACCGGCATTATCACGGCGGTGAAAGAAGTCGGCATGACCATTCCGGTGGTAGTCCGCCTGGAAGGCACCAATGTCGAGCTGGGCAAACAGATGTTACGCGAAAGCGGCCTCAATATTATCTCGGCAGATGGCCTGACCGATGGCGCCAAACAGGCAGTAAAAGCAGTTCAAGCATCAGTAAGCGAAGGTGTGTAGTCATGGCGATTTTAGTCAATAAAAATACCAGAGTATTGTGCCAGGGCTTTACCGGCAAACAGGGCACTTTCCACTCGGAACAGGCGCTGGCTTATGGCACGCACATGGTAGGCGGCGTCACACCGGGTAAAGGCGGCCAGCAGCATTTAAACCTGCCGGTGTTTAACACCATGCGTGAAGCGGTCAAAGAAACCCAGGCCAATGCCAGCGTGATTTATGTACCGCCGCCATTTGCTGCCGACTCCATCCTCGAAGCGGCAGATGCCGGTATAGAACTAATTGTGTGTATCACTGAGGGTATTCCGGTGCTGGATATGCTGAATGTGAAAGCGGCCTTGCTTGCTAACGGCACCAAACTGATAGGCCCCAATTGCCCTGGCGTCATCACGCCGGATGAATGCAAAATCGGTATCATGCCAGGCAGCATCCACAAACGTGGCAAGGTCGGTGTGGTTTCGCGCTCCGGCACACTGACTTATGAAGCGGTGCATCAAACCTCTGCGCTGGGATTAGGTCAGACTACTTGTGTAGGGATTGGTGGTGACCCGATCAAAGGACTTAACTTTATCGATTGCCTTGAATTATTCCAGAATGATCCCGAAACTGAAGCGATTATTATGGTCGGCGAAATTGGCGGCAGTGATGAAGAAGCCGCGGCTGACTTTATTAAACATCATGTGACCAAACCGGTAGCAGCATACATTGCCGGTTTGACTGCACCTAAGGGCAAGCGCATGGGCCATGCCGGTGCCATTATCTCCGGTGGCTCCGGCCGTGCGGAAGACAAGATCGCCGCACTGGAAGCAGCAGGCTGTGTAGTGGCCGACTCGCCTGCCGGGCTGGGCGAAGCGGTTTTAGCAGCGATTCAGCGTGCTGCACAATAAATCAACAGGAGACTGCATGAAGCGTATTACCCGGACAAGATACTGGCCTAGCTTGCTGCTGTGCAGCGCTGTCCTGTTATTGGGGCTCACTACCGCAGAAGCGGCCAGCAAGCATAAAAACAAGGCCAGCCCTGAAGCCACTGCTGCCGATAAAGCCGGTACTGACAGCGGTGCAGATATCTCCTATTTGCTGATTGCCTCTTCCAAAGGCGATATCACAACTGTAAAAGCCTTGCTAAAAGGTGGTGCCAACCCGAACGTGACGGATGGTGAAAAAATCACGCCGTTGATGTATGCCGCACGGAAAAACCAGGCCGAAGTCATACGCGCCCTGCTGGACGGTGGGGCAAACATCAACGCCAAAGACCAGGGCGGCTGGACTGCCCTGATGTTTGCCGCCAAGAAAAACAATCTCGATGCCGTGAAAGTGTTACTCGACAAAGGCACTGACGTCAAAGTACGTGACCCGGATGGCTGGAGTGCGCTAGGTCTGGCGGCGACTTCTGGCTACAGTGAAGTGGTCGGCCTGATCATTGCCAAAGGGTTTGATGCCAATGTACGCGCCAGTGATGGTAAAACGGTGCTGATGTACGCGGCCAAAAGCGGCAATGTGCCTACCATCACAGCCATCCTCAAAAATGGGGCTGATGCCAACCTGAAAGATAAACTGGGCACCACCGCCTTGATGATCGCCGCCAGGGAGGGCTTTACGCCAGCTGTGATTACCTTGCTGGATCATGGTGCGAAAGTGGATGAAGAGGATGAGCACGAGTGGACAGCCCTGACCTGGGCCGTGAAAAAAGACCAGAAAGAAGTGGCTACCGCCCTGCTCGAACGTAAAGCAGATATCGACCATGAGGATAGCGAAGGCACACCACTATTGCATTTGGCCGTCAGCAATAACTCTCCGGATATGGCGGATTTGCTCATCAAGCACGGCGCTGATGTCAAAACGCGTGACCAGTATGGCCTCACTGCCTATGTCTATGCACTCAAGGCGCAAAACCCGGCCATGGTCGACCTGATTAAAGCTGCGGGTGGCAAATACTGAATGACAGCTGCATGAAACTCGCCATTGCCCAAATGAACAGCATGGTCGGCGCCATGCAGAAAAATGCCGAACGCATTCTGGATTTAGCAAACCAGGCGTATGCCCAAGGTGCCCGCCTGCTACTGACTCCGGAACTCTCCCTGTGTGGATACCCCCCTGAAGATTTATTGTTCCGGCAGGACTTTTACGCAGCAAACCAGCGCGCATTGAAGTGGCTGGAACAGCAGTTACCGGCTAACCTGGCGGTTGTGATTGGTCATCCGCATGAGATTGCGGGCAAACGTTACAACGCTGCCTCGGTGGTACACTCCGGTCGCATTCAGGCGACTTATCATAAACATCACCTGCCTAACTATAACGTGTTTGATGAAGAGCGTTATTTCGAAGCGGGCGATTTACCGGTGGTGTTTGAATGGCAAGGCACACGTTTCGGCGTTTTAATCTGTGCGGACATCTGGGAGCCCGGCCCTGCGCTACAAGCCTTGCAGGCAAACGCGCAAGTGCTACTGGTCATCAACGCTTCACCCTACCATCTACATAAGCAGCTGACCCGTTACCAGGTCTTGCGCGAGCGGGTCCGGGAAACCGGCTTGCCGATTATTTATGCCAATATGGTGGGCGGGCAGGATGAACTGGTGTTTGATGGCGCCTCCTTCGCCATGAATAATCAGGGCGAGCTGATGCAGGAATTCCCCATGTTTGAGGATTGCCTGGATTACCTCACCATAGCGCAGAATCAACCTTTACCCACAGCCATCAGCGAGCATGAATCATCAGAAGCGATTGTCTACCAGGCTTTGCAGCTGGGCCTTAAAGACTACGTGAATAAAAACCGGTTTCCAAGCGTGGTGTTGGGCTTATCCGGTGGCATAGACTCAGCCCTGACGCTGGCTATTGCTGTAGATGCGCTGGGCAAAGAACGTGTGAAAGCGGTGATGATGCCATCAGAATTCACGGCGGACATAAGCATTCAAGATGCCGCTGACATGGCCAAGCTACTGAATGTTGAATACAGCGTATTGCCGATCAAGCCCTTGTTTAACGGTTTTTGCGAAACGCTTGCTGAAGAATTTACCGGCAAAGCATTTGATACCACCGAAGAAAATCTGCAGGCCCGTATCCGCGGCATGTTGCTGATGGCCATCAGTAATAAATTCGGCCACCTGGTCATCACCACCGGCAACAAATCAGAGACTGCGGTGGGTTACAGCACCTTGTACGGCGATATGGCAGGCGGGTTTGCGTTGATCAAAGATGTGCCTAAAACATTGGTATACAAGCTGGCAAACTACCGCAACAGCCTCGGCCAGGTGATCCCGGAAAGAATCATTACGCGTCCACCGAGTGCAGAGTTACGCGCAGACCAGACCGACCAGGACAGCCTGCCCGCCTATGAAATTCTCGATGCCATTATGGAAGCTTATGTTGAGAAAGACCTCGGTATAGAAACAATTATAGAAAAAGGCTTTAGCCGCGCAGACGTTGAGCGGGTAACCCGCCTGATAGACCGCAACGAATACAAACGCAGGCAGGCGGCAGTGGGCGTACGCATAACCGAACGCGGCTTTGGTAAAGACCGCCGCTACCCTATCACCTGCCAACTTTCATTTTGAAACCCTTGCATTATTTAGCAACTGCGGCATTTGAATTAAAAGCAGTGGTTGCGTAGAATGTTTTAAAAGTTAACCACGGAGCACATATGAAAAAACTTGAAGCCGTCATTAAACCATTCAAACTCGATGAAGTACGCGAGGCCTTGTCAGCGATTGGTGTCAACGGACTCACTGTGACAGAAGTCAAAGGCTTTGGTCGCCAGAAAGGCCATACCGAGCTTTATCGCGGCGCGGAATATGTAGTGGATTTTCTGCCGAAAATCAAAGTAGAAGTGGTATTGGCTGAGAGTCTGCTGGATAACGCGATTGAAGCGATCATCAAGGCGGCACATACCGGCAAGATTGGTGATGGCAAGATCTTTGTGACTTCGGTTGAACAAGTGATCCGTATCAGAACCGGTGAAACGGGCGAAGCTGCTATTTAACACACGGACATTATCCTTAATCTGGCAGCTTTTAACTGGAGTTGCCTTTTTCTACCCAGCCAGGAAGATCAATGAGTTTTACCCTCCTTAAAACCATTGTGTTACTCAGCATCTCCAACCTGTTTATGCTGTTTGCCTGGTATGGCCACCTCAAAAACCTCAGCAGCAAACCCTGGATCATCGCTGCCCTGATCAGCTGGGGCATCGCCCTGGTTGAATACCTGTTCCAGGTGCCAGCCAACCGGATAGGCTTCACCCAGTTCAATCTAGCACAACTCAAGATCCTCCAAGAAGTCATCACGCTGGTGATCTTTGTCCCATTTGCCCTTTTTTACATGCAACAGCCTCTGAAATGGGATTACCTGTGGGCTGGCCTGTGCATCCTGGGCGCAGTGTATTTTATTTTCCGCACCTGACTTTCGCAGTGTTCAGCATTACCTGCTGACCCTAACGGGCTATATCTTTGAATAGTCCGCATCGCTATGATTGCCACATTAACAACTCCAATAACCACGTTAATCAGGGAATACATATCATGAAAAAATTACTTGCCGCAGCTTTAATGTTAGCCAGCACTTCAGTTTTTGCTACCACAGCAACTTTCAGTGGTCATGATCCACTTGGATCCAGTGAAGCAAAAACCAGTAAAGTGACTATTTCGTACACAGCCGGCAACTTCGATCTATCAGGTGTTTTGGATCCAAGCCTGAGACTGCTGAACGAGACAAACTCTGGCCTGTACAATGGCCTGCAATTAGTTAGCGATGCGGATGATACATTCACATACTCCCCTATCATCTTCCCTTTGCATGATTTTGATCTGACAAGATATACCTTCAGCTTTTCTAATCTGGCTGCTGGCACTTACACATTGAAATTCAACCTGATATTGGGTGGCAACTACACAGGTAGCTACACCATTTCTCCTGTGACTGTGCCAGTCCCGGAACCAGAAACTTACGGCATGATGCTGGTTGGTCTGGGCCTGATGGGTACGATTGCTTTCCGTCGCCAGAAAAACCGCTAATCTTTTAGCGTTAGCTGCAAATAAAAAAGCCTCAATCAATGAGGCTTTTTTTTATTTCTCCGGTTAATCAAAGAGGTGGAATCAAACTGCCATCCTTATTTTTGGGAGAAAATCTCGCGTACAGCTTCTAAATCAGCTGGCGTATCCACACCACTGGCTGGCGCGTTATCAGTCACCGTCACCGCAATCTGGTAACCGTGGTACAGCACACGCAGTTGCTCCAGACTCTCAATTTGCTCAAGGCTGGTAGCGGGCAAGCTGGCATATTGCTTGAGAAAACCGACCCGGTAAGCATAAATCCCGATATGGCGATGCGCATTCAGACTGTCCCGATATGCAGCATCACGCGGATAAGGGATAGGCGCACGACTGAAATACAGTGCTTGCCCTTTACCGTTTAATACCACCTTCACAACATTGGGATTTTCAAATACCGCAATATCGTGAACAGGATGGCAAGCCGTCGCCATGACTGCCTGGGTATCTTTAACCAGTGCCAGCGCTACTTCATTAATCAGTAATGGGTCTATCAGCGGCTCGTCGCCCTGCACATTGACGACTATGGTCTCATCTGCCCAACCCATGCTCTGCACCACTTCGGCAATCCGGTCTGTGCCTGAAGGATGGTCCTCACGTGTCATGACTGATGCATAACCATGCTGCTCAGCCACCTGCAAAATCGGCGCATGGTCTGTGGCGATCACGACTTCACCGGCCTGGCTTTTACTGGCCTGGATCGCCACCTGGATAACCATAGGTTTACCGGCGATATCCAGCAATGGCTTGCCTGGCAAACGGCTACTGGCAAAACGGGCAGGAATCACGACCTTGAACATGTGTGCCTGCCCTACTCGGTGTACTCGTGCTCTTCCAAACGGCGCGCTTCATCTTCGAGCATCACCGGAATACCATCACGCACCGGATACGCCAGGCGGGCTGACCTTGAAATCAGTTCCTGTTTTTGTTTGTCATACACCAGCGGTCCTTTGGTGACCGGACACACCAGGATTTCCAGCAACTTGGGATTCATTTCATTTTCCTTCGCGTTGTTTTAACAGGCTGACCACGCAGGCTGTCAGTGTTTGCAGATGCCCTACAGGCTTTAACTCGGCACTCACCGGTAAAAACCAGGCATCGTTTAAATCCAGATGCCGACATTTTACGGCATCTTTCTCGGTCATCAGTAAGGTTTTACCAGACAAGTCTATAAAATCCGCCTGCGTGTAAGCATGATGATCGGCAAATACTTTGGTTTCGCAGGCTAGCCCCATCGTCTGGACAGACTGGAAAAACCGTTGCGGATGGCCGATACCCGCGATGGCCATCAATGGCTTTTCTTGCAAGGATTGAATTGAGATATGGGCAGAAAAATCAGACACTGAGGTCCACTCTCCAACCTGCAAAGATTGCTTAAAGGCTGGCAAAGCTAAGTTATTTTCAGGCAAGTTCCCGCTTTCAACCACCAGGTCCATTTCATGCAAGCGGCTTAAAGACTCACGTAACGGCCCTGCTGGCAGCAAACGACCATTGCCCAAACCATGCGGCCGGTTGACCACTGCTATTTCAATATCCCGCTGCAAAGCGTAATGCTGCAAGCCATCATCACAGATCAAGACATCGGTTTCAGGATGGGCCTGTAACAGCGCACGACCACTTTCGGCGCGCAATGGATGCACCCATACAGGACAAACTGCACGCTGTGCAATTAGCACCGGTTCATCGCCATATCCGGCAGGTTCACTGGCAGGAGTAACTTCACCGGTCTGCTGGCCGCCATAGCCCCGACTTAAAATGCCGGGAGCATAACCTGCCGCGCGCAATGCGCTGGCCAGATAAATCACCAGTGGCGTTTTGCCCACGCCTCCCACCGAGATATTGCCAACCACAATCACCGGCACTGGTAATCTGGTGCTGGAGAAGAATCCACGTCGATATAGCGTTCGGCGCAACGCTGCCAGGCCTGCAAACAGCCACGCTAATGGCAAAAGCAGGCATTGCGCCCACCCTTTATATTGCCATTGCTGTTCGAACCATAGACGCCACATCAGTCGTCTTGAAACTCTTTGTGATACAACTTGTTGTAGTAGCCATTCAGCGCCAGCAATTCTTTGTGTGAACCGGTTTCAATAATTTTACCGTGATCCATCACGAAAATACGGTCAGCATTTTCAACTGTACTTAGCCTGTGCGCAATCACAATGGTGGTCCGGTTTTGCATCAGCCTATCCAGCGCATTCTGTACATGCAACTCAGACTCACTATCCAGAGCGGACGTGGCTTCATCCAGCAATAATATAGGCGCATTTTTCAATATCGCGCGCGCAATTGCGATGCGTTGTCGTTGCCCACCAGATAACCGCACACCCCGATCGCCTATCTCACTTTGCAAACCTAGCGGCATGTGTTCGATAAACTCCCAGGCATTGGCGGCTTTGGCTGCGGCGATGACTTCTTCTTCGCTGGCGTTGCGCAACGCACCATAGGCAATATTATTGAAGATGGTGTCGTTAAATAATACGATATCCTGGCTCACCAGGGAGAATTGTGCACGCAGGCTACTCAACTGGTAATCGCGCACATCCACACCATCAAGCGAAACCGTGCCCTCCTGCACTTCATAAAAACGCGGCAACAGGTTGACCAGTGTCGTTTTGCCACTGCCGGAGCGACCAACCAGCGCCACTTTCTCACCAGCCCGCACATCAAAACTAAGCTGGTTCAATGCGCTTTTCTTAGCCTGGGGGTAACGTACGGTCACATCCTTAAAGCTGAGCTCTCCGCGCGCATGTGCAATGCGGTAGTCGCCACTTTCCCGTTCATTATCCAGGTCCATCAACTCGAATACACTTTGCGCCGCGGCCAGCCCGACCTGCACATCTTCATTTGCAGCAGTAATATGTTTAATAGGCGCAATCAGCATCAGTAAGGCGCCTACAAAAGCGGCAAATTCACCCACGGTGAACTGACCTAATGCGTAGTAAACCACCAGACCTAAAGCTACTGCGGAGAGAATTTCAATCACAAAGCTATTCAGGCCGGAGATTCTGGCCGTGCGTAATTCCAGCGTGCGATTTTTCGCAACCACATTGGCAAACCGCTCGTTCTCGAAAGTTTGCGCACCAAAAATCTTGACGATACGCTGGGCTGAAATCGCTTCTTCGGCCGTTTTGGTGATTTCACCTACTGCTTCTTGGACTTTTTTTGCATTGGCGCGTAGCTTTGGCGTAGAGCGCGCGAGATACATACCCATGAGTGGCGCCACCGCAGCAAACACCAGGGTCAGCTTCCAGTCCAGGTAAAGCATGTAAGCTACCAAACCGATCACAGTCAGCACGTCGCGTAAAACATTCAACGCTGAACGGGTGACAACGTTGGAGAGGCGCTCAATGTCGTAAGTGAGTTTTGAGACTAACAATCCGTTGGAATTGGCATCAAAGAAACTGACAGGCAGCATCAATAATTTAGAGAAAACCTGGTTGCGCAATATCTCAACCACCCGACGGGCAACAATCCGTAAGCTATACGATGAAAAGAACCCGGCCAGGGCGCGAACAGCCATCAGGCCAAAAAGCATCAATGGCAATAAGAGCATCTCCTGCGCGGACTCCTTCACAAATCCATCGTCAGTGATTTTTTTAATCAATGCCAGAAATGCGGTATTACTGGTGGACAATATAGCTGTTGCCACCATAGACACCAAAAAATGGAATTTAAATTGCCAGGCGTAAGCAATCAATCGCCGGTATAACTGACCGGGATTAATGATTTTATTCTGCTCAGATTTCTGTCTACGGGACATGCCAACTCTCGGATACTATAAACAAATAGCCCGCCAAAGTTGACGGGCTTGTTTGCAGGCAATCACAGCAGGCTGCAACTCACACATTAATGCGAGTTTACCTGTGTTGCAAAGGTGATATGGGTATAATTGGCCATGCGTGAGGCTTCCATAATATTAATCACAGACTGATGCGTAGCTTTTGCATCGGCGTTGATAATAATCGTGGGCTCTTTGCCGGCAGGGCCGCTCGCGGCCGCTTGTGTTAATGCGTTCGACAAATCAGAGACGACTGCGCCATTGGCTTCTTTGCCATTCACCAGGTAACGGCCACTGGCATCGACTTCAACTGTAATCGTCAGTGGCTTTTCCTGCGGTGAGCTGGCATCCGCTGTCGGTAAATTAATTTGCAGTTCGCTGGTACGTGAGAAAGTGGCACTGACGATCAGGAAAATAATAATCACCAGCAGCACATCAATCAGTGGAATAAAGTTGATTTCCAACTCTTCGTCGCGAACACCACGCTTGAAATTCATAGTTTGCCTTAAACCTTAATTGCGATCGCCGTGGATAATCTCAACCAGCTTGATCGCCTGCTGCTCCATATCCACCAGGAAACCATCGACTTTACTGCGGAAATAACGATAGGCAATCATGGCTGGCACAGCGACTACAATACCCGCAGCCGTGTTGTAGAGTGCAACTGAAATACCACGTGCGAACTGCGCCACATCATGACCGCTATTGGTGAACGAACCAAACAGTTCCACCATACCAATCACCGTACCCAGCAAACCGAGCAACGGGGCGACAGTGGCGATGGTGCCCAGGGTCGGCAGGTATTGCTCCAGCTTGTGGGCGACTGCACGGCCGGTTTCTTCAATCGCTTCTTTGGTGATTTCACGGGAATTGCCGATATTGGCAAGGGCGCTGGCAAATACTTTACCTAACAGGGAGTGTGCTTCAAGGCGACTCAAGGTTTCGCGCGTGACGCCGCCTTGCTTGAGCCAGTTTTGTACTTCGGGCAATAATTGTTCAGGAGTGACAACCGATGAGCGCAAGGCCCAGGAACGCTCCACAATAATCGCCAGCGCAATGACTGAAGCAATAACCAGAGGCCAGATTGGCCATCCGGCCGCTAAAATGATTTCCCACACAGCAAACACTCCAGTTGTTTTTAAACTTCCGCTACTTTAGCGTTAACCAGCCCTGAGGGCAAGTTTTGTC
>DATHWT010000175.1:0-3556 GCA_035460345.1 Methylophilus sp.
AACAGGTTGCAGGTATAGCCATACTCATTGTCATACCAGCCTATCAGCTTGACAAACGTGGGGTCCAGCATGATACCGGCACTGGCATCAAACACGCTTGCTGCCGGAAAACCACGGAAGTCACTGGACACTACCTGCTCTACGGTATACCCGAGCACACCTTTCAAATCGTGTTCGGAGGCATATTTCATCACAGCGCAAATCTCTTCATAAGAAGTTTCCTGCACTAACTCTACCGTCAGGTCCACTACCGAAACATCGGCCGATGGAATGCGCATCGCCATGCCAGTCAGTTTTTTATTCAACGCAGGAATGACTTTCCCGACTGCTTTTGCCGCCCCGGTGCTGGAAGGAATAATGTTTTCAAACACACCGCGACCACCGCGCCAGTCTTTCTTGGAAGTACCATCCACAGTTTTCTGCGTAGCAGTCGCTGCATGGATAGTAGTCATTAAGCCTCGCTTGACGCCAAAATGGTCATGCAACACCTTGACGATAGGCGCCAGGCCATTGGTGGTGCAAGAGGCAGCAGAAACAATATTTTCTCCATGGTAATCATGGTGGTTCACACCATAGACATACATAGGTGTGTCATCTTTCCCCGGAGCAGACTGCACCACGATACGCGCACCGCCTGCGATATGCGCAGCACAGGATTCCTGCGTCAGGAATACGCCGGTACACTCGATCACCACATCAACATGGTTGGATTTCCAGTCGATATCCGCCGGATCGGTATGGGCGGTCAAACGTATTCTTTTACCATCCACCACCAGGAAATTGCCCTCTAAGTGTGCATCATAGGCCAGCCGACCATGCACGGAGTCATACTTCAGCATATACAACATATGCTCAGGTTCTTCGATACCATTGATGGCAACGATCTCCAGTTCTTCGAACTCAGCCTGATTTAATGCGGCGCGCAGCACCATGCGGCCAATTCTGCCAAACCCGTTAATGCCTACTCGAATAGCCATGTTGGTCTCTTTCACTGTTGGATAGTTATCATACAAGCAATTTTAATGCTAATTTACATCCCGAACGTTAGACAGTCGGTATGCGCTTCAATAGAATAGGGAGTGACAAGCACTTCCCGTTGTAAATTTCAGCAACCTGGTTGGATATTGTGTGGACATTGCAGAACAATTACTGAATGGCATTTTGGACACATTGCCACTGCAAATTGCAGTGATTGATGAGACCAGCAGTATCATTTACGTCAATCAGGCCTGGCGTGCATTCGGCTTGTTCTACGGCCTGGATATCAACACCGACTGGTTCGGGATTGCCTACCTGGATATTTGCCGGGCGAATGAAGATACCAACCTGCCGCCATTGTTGTCCGGCATCGAAAAAGTATTAAGTGGCACATTAGGTCACTTCAGCATGGACTATCTGTGTCACACACCGACCAAACAGCCTACCTGGCTTACATTGAGCTTGCAACCCATGCAAAGTTCCCTGGCCGATGGCAAGCTGTTCCTGCTTTCGCTGACCAATATCACACATCACAAGCAGGTGGAAGACCGTATTTCGGCTCTCACCCACACCGATCCGCTGACTGGGCTGGCCAACCGCCGCCGGTTGGAACAATTTATGCGCGATGAATGGTCACGCGCCATCCGGCATCAGTCCAGCTTAAGCGTGATGATGATAGATGCGGACCATTTTAAACAGCTGAATGACAGCATGGGGCACGCCGCCGGAGATGAATGTTTGCGCAAGCTGGCAGGCATTTTAAAACGTTACAGCAACCGGCCTGGTGACATGGCTGCACGCTATGGTGGCGAGGAGTTTGTGCTGATTCTCGGGCAAACCACCCAGCAGGAAGCGATTAAAATTGCCGAACGTATCAGGCAGAAGGTCATGGAACTGGATATCCGCTTCGCTGGTCATCGCCTGATGACCATCAGTATCGGCATTGCTTCGCTGGGTGCGCAGCATTCACACACGCTCAAAGAGCAGCATGCGCGCAACCAGTCATTGAATTTTAGTGAAGATGGTGACCTGCTTATTGAACAAGCCGACAAGGCGCTTTACGTAGCTAAAAAACAGGGCAGAAACCGGGTGGAGGTTTACGACAAGCACCACCGGTTAACTGTGCCGCTTACTTTCTAGGTGCTGTTTGTTGTTAAAACCCATACGGGCTTTAACAACATGGCAATTAAGTTAGCCTAACAACCAAATGGGGCTAATTCGTTGCGCGCTCTTCGAGGATAGCCACTGCCGGTAAGGTTTTACCCTCCAGAAACTCCAAGAAAGCACCGCCAGCGGTAGAGATATAAGATACCTTGTCGTAGATATCATATTTCTGGATCGCAGCAATGGTGTCGCCACCACCCGCCAGCGTAAACGCCTTGGTTTCAGCGATAGCGTTGGCAATGGTTTTGGTGCCATCGCCAAACTGGTCAAATTCAAATACGCCGACCGGGCCATTCCATACCACGGTGCCTGCTTTCATGATGATATCGACCAGCTCGGCAGCTGATTTTTCGCCAATATCAAAAATCATGTCATCTGCATCCACGGCATCAGCTGATTTCTTGACCGCAGGTTCATTTGCATCGAACTGTTTACCTACCACCACATCTTTGGCAATTGGTACACAGGCGCCACGTTCAGCCATTTTCTTCATCAGGCTGCGCGCGGTATCCACCAGGTCGTTTTCATACAAAGACTTACCAACTTCGTGGCCATCGGCTTTGAGGAAGGTATTGGCGATACCGCCGCCAACCACCAACTGGTCTACTTTATCTGAAAGACTTTCCAGCACGGTCAGCTTGGTCGATACCTTGGAGCCGCCAACAATCGCTACGAATGGTCTCGCTGGTGCCAGCAATGCCTTGCTAAGCGCATCCAGTTCTTCAGTCAATAAAATCCCAGCGCAGGCCACTGGTGCAAATTTGGCAATGCCATGGGTAGAGGCTTCAGCGCGATGGGCAGTGCCAAATGCATCCATCACAAACACATCGCACAATGCGGCATATTTCTTGGCAAGCTCGTCATTGTTTTTCTTTTCGCCAACATTAAAACGACAGTTCTCCAGCAAAATCAACTGGCCCTCATCTGTGCCCAGGCTATCTGCAGGCGCATTTGGTGCCAGCCAGTTTTTCACCAGGCGCACCGGCTGACCCAGCAACTTGCTCATGACATCCGCCACCGGTTTCAGGGAGTTTTCTTCTGAGTAAACACCCTCTTCAGGGCGGCCCAAATGTGAGGTCACCATCACTTTAGCGCCGGCTTTCAAGGCAAATTCAATGGTAGGCATGCTGGCGACGATACGGGCATCACTGGTAACTACACCGTCTTTTACAGGCACGTTCAAATCGGCACGGATAAATACACGCTTACCATGCAAGTCCAGATCGGTCATTTTAATGAATTTCATACATGTACTCCGAGCGATATACCGCTAAAAAAGAAATCAGAATGGAATGTAAAAACGGGGCAATCAGCCCCGTCTAATATTATGCAATATGCTGCACCAGGCGTAGCAGATTGCAGGTGTAACCATATTCGTTATCGTACCAGCCAATCACTTTGACAAAGGTCGGGT
>DATHWT010000176.1:0-6546 GCA_035460345.1 Methylophilus sp.
TTCTTTACGCGTTGTTCGATGTCGGACATCTAAAATACCCCTTATTGATAAGTGTCGTGTTCAGTAAACCGGTATTCTAACAAATCTTGCCCAGAATACCAAAAAACTATTATTAAAATGAGATAGCAAATACTCTTGCCACTTCAACTATGCGCTATACATGCCACCATTCACGTGAATGGTCTCGCCTGTAATGTACGCTGCTGCTGGCGATGCAAGGAAAGCCACCGTCGCTGCAATTTCATATACCTGTCCCAGGCGACCGGCCGCAATGCGTTCAAGCATTTTGGTTTTGATATCTTCCGGCAATTCAGCAGTCATATCTGTTTCAATAAAGCCGGGCGCGACACAGTTGACGGTAATGTTACGGCTACCGACCTCTTGTGCCAGTGACTTGGTAAAGCCGGTCATGCCGGCCTTGGCGGCGGCATAGTTGGTTTGACCGCCATTGCCCATGTGACCGACCACGCTGGAAATATTGATGATGCGGCCATTGCGTGCTTTCATCATGGGCCGTAATACGGCCTGACTCATACGGAATACCGATTTCAGGTTGGTGTTCAGCACCGCATCCCAATCGTCGTCTTTCATGCGCATCAGCAAGGTATCTTTGGTAATACCGGCATTATTCACCAGGGTAGTCACATCGCCGTACTGATCAGCAATCTTCTTCAGCACCGCCTCAATCTGCTCGGGCTCTGTGACATCCAGTGCCATGCCCACCCCATTGACACCTGCAGCCTTCAGTGAAGTTGTAATGGCATCTGCACCACTGGCAGAAGTGGCTGTACCAACGACAATGGCACCCTGCTTGCCCAGTTCAAGAGCAATAGCAGCACCAATGCCGCGACTGGCGCCGGTGACCAGCACTACTTGTTGATTTAGCATAATCTCTCCTTTTTCACAGCGTATTTTTTATTATTGGTTTACAAAAGCTTGTATGGCCTCTTCGTTAACCAGCGCCACACAGCTTACTTCCGCCACGATACGCCTGGCCAAACCGGCCAATACTTTGCCTGGGCCGCATTCTGCGCTGACCAGCACCTGTTGCGATGCTAACAACTGCACCGTTTCAACCCAGCGTACCGGATTATAAAGCTGGCGCACCAGGGCATCTTTGATCTGGGCTGCATCTGAGTAAGCCGCGACATCGGCATTATGTAACACTGGCACCAACGGCGCTTGCACGTCCACATTCTGCAAATAAACACGTAACTTCTCTGCGGCGGGTTTCATTAACTCGCAATGTGAAGGCACGCTGACCGGCAATGGGAGTGCACGTTTGGCACCTTTGGCTTTTGCCAGTGCCATGCCGCGCTCAACCGCGGCTTTTTCGCCGGCAATCACCACCTGGCCTGGAGAATTAAAGTTGACTGCCTGCACTACCTGGCCCTGCGCTGCTTCGCTGCAGACGGCACGTACAGTATCGTCATCCAGCCCTAAAATCGCGGCCATGGCGCCCTGCCCTTCAGGCACAGCCTGTTGCATCACTTCGGCGCGGAATTTTACCAAGGGCAATGCGTCGGCAAAGCTCAGTGCCCCAGCAGCCACCAATGCGGTGTACTCACCCAGGCTGTGACCAGCCATTGCTGCAGGCTGTTTGCCACCAAGGCTTTGATAGACGCGCCAGGTTGCGATGCCAGCAGTGAGCATAATCGGCTGCGTGTTCTCGGTCAGGTTAATCGCATCATTCGGCTCTGTGGCCATCTTCCAGAAATCCACGCCCAACACACTTGAAGCTTCTTCAAATGTTTGTTTCACAATGGCGTGTGACTCCAGGCCCTGCATCATGCCCACAGATTGTGAGCCCTGACCAGGAAAGAAAAAAGCAAATGTAGACATAGGTATTTAAGATCAGTAATTAATTAAGTATTAAGCAGGGATTTGGGGATTTTATAAATGCGCCTGGCGCACATTACTTAAAGGTCAATATTAAAATCTTACCAGTGCAGAACCCCAGGTAAACCCGCCACCAAATGCTTCCATCAGTAAAATATGTCCGCGCTGAATGCGGCCATCCCTGACCGCCGTATCCAGGGCCAAAGGAATTGAAGCGGCAGAGGTATTACCGTGTTTATCTACGGTGACAATCACTTTATCCATGGACATATCCAGTTTCTTGGCTGTTGCCTGCAAAATACGTATGTTGGCCTGATGCGGTACCAGCCAGTCGATATCTGATTTTTGCATCTGGTTGGCTTCCAGCGTTTCGTCGACAATCTGGTCCAGCGTGTTCACGGCAATTTTAAATACCGTATTGCCTTCCATGACGACTGTGTCTGGCCCATCCGGGTTACGCGGCACATGCAAATGGTTTTCGAAATTGCCATCGGCGTGAATATGGGTAGAAAGCACGCCGGGCTCATCGCTGGTTTGCAGAATGACGGCACCGGCGCCATCGCCCCACAAAATACAGTTACTGCGGTCGGTGTAATCACAAATGCGGGTGAAGGTATCGGCGCCAATGACCAGCACGTTTTTATGCTGGCCTGAGCGCATAAAATGAGTGGCAGTCGCTAAGGCATAGATAAATCCGCTACAGACGGCCTGTACATCAAAGGCCGGACAGCCGGAGATGCCGAGTTTGCGCTGCACCATGGTGGCGACACTGGGGAAGATTTTATCAGGCGTGGTAGTGGCGACGATAATCAGATCAATGTCGTGCGCCTGAATGCCTGCCGCCTCAATCGCATTGAGTGCAGCCTTGGTGGCCAGGTCGCTGGTCAGTTCATCGGTGACACGATGGCGCTGCTTGATACCGGTGCGGGAAAATATCCACTCGTCAGTGGTATCGACCAATTTTTCCAAATCAAGATTGGTCAATAAAGTGGGCGGCAGATAGCTGCCAGTCCCTGCAATACGTGTGTGAATCATGGGTGCGATTATGCCTTATATGGAAAAAAACGCCTAACAGAACAATGGCTGCGCGCGCATCAGGACTCTTCTGCAATCGCCAGATGTTCGATTTCGAGTTGCGCTTGAATACGCTTCAAAACGCCGCTTTGTGCTTCTTCCATCGCCACGTGAATCGCATGGTAAAAGCCGACGCTATCTGCTCCGCCATGACTTTTTACAACGATGCCACGCAAGCCAAGAAAGCTGGCGCCATTGTAAAGACGCGGGTCTACACGTTTTTTAAATGCCTTTAATACCGGAAAAGCACCGAGCGCCATCAACTTGGTTAGCCAGTTGCGTTTAAATTCCTGGGTGAGGAATTTACCCATCATGTGCGCCAGGCCTTCAGTGGTTTTCAGCGACACATTTCCGACAAAACCATCGCAGACCACCACATCAGTAGTGCCCTTGAAAATATCGTCGCCTTCAACGTTACCGTAAAAGTTGAGGTGGCTCCCACGCAGCAATTCAGCCGCCTGCTTGGCCACTTCATTGCCTTTGATATCTTCCGAACCAATATTGAGCAAGCCGATGGTAGGGTTAGGCTTGTTATTCACACAACTCACCACCATGGCGCCCATGATCGCAAACTGGTACAGGTGCTCTGGCGTGCAATCGGCGTTGGCGCCCAGATCCAGCATAAAAGTACTGCCGTTTTCAGAAGGCAAGGTAGACGCAATCGCCGGGCGATCAATGCCTGGCAACGTTTTAAGCACAAAACGTGCGGTTGCCATCAGTGCGCCAGTATTACCTGCGCTGACGCAAGCCTGGGCTTCACCGGTTTTCACCATATTGATCGCTACCCGCATGGACGAATCTTTTTTGTTCTTCATCGCGCTTTGCGGAGATTCACTCATTAATACCACCTCGGTGGCATGATGCACGCGCAACCGCGGGCTGGGCGAAACATGCAACGCTTTCAGCTCTGCCTTGATGGCATCCTGCAAGCCGACCAGAATAATATTGAGATTAGGATTCTCGTTCAGGATGCGGACTGCCGCAGGCACAGTCACATGCGGACCGTGATCGCCTCCCATGGCATCTATCGCAATCACAACTTCCTGAGATTGCCCGTGTTGACCAGTAGTCATGTTATTTCCCATGTTCACTTAAACACATGTGCTACACTGCGCCGAAACGCAGGCATACGCCAGATACACAAACGCCGCGCATTTTGTGCGCGGCGCAGTTTGAAACTTTGTTAATTCTTTACCAGCGAATTACTCGCCTTTTGCTGGCATCACTTTGCGGCCACGGTAAAAACCGTTTGGGCTCACGTGATGACGTAAATGCACTTCACCTGTTGTAGGCTCAATCGCCAAAGGTGGGTTTACCAGAAAATCGTGGGAACGGTGCATACCACGTTTGGACGGTGTTTTTTTGTTTTGCTGAACTGCCATTTTAAATTACTCCAAAATTAACCGCCGCAATTTACTAAATGGGCAGTTTAAAAACCAGAATTGCTACCTAATCCAGCATTATAAAATATTCCAGAGACAACTGCAAACAAATCCTGCAACTGTCGCTTTTCATTACCTTTATTACCTGAATGCAGCCTCAGATACACCATCCAACACCTTACATAACAGGCTTTATTTATCCAGTTTCAGATTTTTTAGTGCGGCAAAAGGATTAGGCTTTTCACCCGCAGTCTTCTGCAAAGGCGCACATGCTTCTTCGTGCATCACTGCAATCGGCAAGGCCATCAGCAGCTCATCCTCAACCAGCGACTCAAATGTAGACTCGGCATTCGATTCAAGCCAATCCACATCCTCATCCTCTAACAGGGCCTCAGGCGGCTCATCACACACTGCGAATTCAAACTGCACCTCCAGAGACTGCGGCATGGGCGCAAAACATCGCTGGCAAATAAGCGGCAAATTCGTTTGCACCGCTAAACCCAGCATAGGTAATTGTGTGTCACCAAAAAAACGTGGCGGCAAACCCTGCAATTGATAGACAACCGACAGCCTGGACAACGCCTGGTCATCAGTGACTCCCAGCTCGCTTAAAGCTTCTTGCAGACGCGGCAAAGAGGCTATCGCCAGTACCCCTTCGCTCTTTTTTTGCTGCCTGGCCAACTCAAGATAACGTGCATTCGACAAAAAACTCTCCTTCTGTACAGTACTCTTTAATATAGCAAACTATGCAGCGATTGACGAATCCTTATATACGGCGCCATAGCCCGTGATTACTTGTTACTGTATAAGCCGCAGTTTTTTGTTATAATAACGTCGCTTCACGCAGTGCTCTTTTCGAGAGTACAACCATGGTGCGGTGAGTATTATCGACCATCCTATCCGGCGGTCAAGAGAGTACTTAACCACAACCAAACTAGCCAAAACATTGTTGATTGAGGCATTTAAAATCCCTATGAAACAATGTGCTTAATAAAAACTCTGTCCTTTTTTCTTGCTTTAAGGGTAATGTGTGTTTAAGAAAATTTTAGTCGCGAATCGCGGTGAAATTGCGGTGCGCATTGTGCGCGCGTGTTCGGAAATGGGCATTAAATCTGTTGCCATCTATTCCGACGCCGATCGCCATGCCTTGCATGTCAAAAAAGCTGACGAGGCCTATAACATTGGTTCAGACCCGGTTGCGGGTTACCTGAATGCACATAATATTGTGAATATTGCCGTCGCCGCTGGTTGTGACGCGCTGCATCCTGGCTATGGCTTTCTCTCCGAAAATCCACAACTGGCAGAGGTCTGTTCCCGTCGTGGTATCAAATTCATTGGCCCGGAAGCACATGTGATCCGCCAGATGGGCGACAAGATTCAAGCGCGTAATGCCATGATAGATGCGGGTATTCCGTGCGTCCCAGGCAGCGATGGCAACCTGGAGTCACTGGATGCAGCGATTGCATTAGCCAAAAAAATCGGTTACCCGATCATGCTGAAAGCCACCAACGGTGGCGGTGGCCGCGGTATTCGCCGTTGTGACAGTGAAAAAGATCTACTGAGTAATTATGACCGTGTGATTTCCGAAGCCAGCAAGGCTTTCGGCAAGCCGGAAGTATTCCTGGAAAAATGTGTGGTGCATCCCCGCCATATCGAAGTACAGATCCTGGCGGACTCCCAAGGCAACGTCATCCACCTGTTCGAGCGCGATTGTTCTATCCAGCGCCGCAACCAGAAACTGATTGAAATAGCACCTTCACCACAGTTGTCACAGGCACAACGCGATTATATCGGTGGCCTGGGCGTAAAAGCGGCTAAAGCGGTCGGCTATGAGAATGCCGGAACCGTAGAGTTCCTGCTGGATTCCGACAACAATTTCTACTTCATGGAAATGAACACCCGCTTGCAAGTGGAACATACCGTGACTGAAACCATTACCGGTGTCGATATCGTACAGCAGCAGATCCGCGTCGCTGCCGGGTTGCCGTTACAATACAAGCAAAGCGAAATCGCTTTCCGTGGCTTTGCCATGGAATACCGTATCAATGCCGAAGACCCGCAAAAAGACTTCCTCCCCAGCTTTGGTAAAATCACCCGTTACTATGCACCCGGCGGCCCTGGTGTGCGTATGGATGCTGCGATCTACAGCGGCTATGTGATCCCGCCTTACTACGACTCCATGTGTGCCAAACTCACCGTATGGGCTCTGGACTGGGAGGGTGTGATTGAACGTGGTCGCCGTGCACTGAAT
>DATHWT010000177.1:0-5447 GCA_035460345.1 Methylophilus sp.
TTTAAAATAAATCCCTGATAAATAGGCGTTTGCTGTAAAATGCCAGCAAATTCGGAAAGGCGCGTAAAGCGCCTTTCTTGCTTGTAATCAACCTATAGCAGAACATGAAGAACATTCGTAATTTCTCGATTATTGCCCACATTGACCATGGCAAATCGACACTGGCTGATCGCATCATTCAGGTGTGCGGTGGCCTGGAAGCGCGTGAAATGGAAGCGCAGGTGCTGGATAGCATGGATATCGAGCGTGAGCGCGGCATTACGATTAAAGCGCAAACAGCCGCCCTGCAATACAAAGCCAATAATGGTGAAACCTATTATCTCAACCTGATCGATACGCCCGGGCATGTGGACTTCAGTTATGAGGTCAGCCGCTCATTGTCCGCCTGTGAAGGCGCACTGCTGGTAGTTGATGCCTCACAAGGTGTTGAAGCGCAAAGTGTAGCTAACTGTTACACCGCCATTGAATTAGGTGTCGAAGTCACGCCGGTGCTCAATAAGATTGACCTGCCTTCAGCCGACCCTGCTCGCGTTTCACAAGAAATTGAAGATGTGATTGGGGTAGATGCCACCGATGCCGTGCGTTGCTCCGCCAAAACAGGTGAAGGCGTACGCGATGTGCTGGAAGAGGTGGTTGCTAAAGTGCCACCGCCGGTTGGTGATGTCGATGGGCCGTTAAAAGCCCTGGTGATAGATGCCTGGTTTGATAACTACGTTGGCGTGGTGATGCTGGTGCGCGTGGTCGATGGCGTTTTGCGTGCCAAAGAAAAAATTCGCCTGATGGCGACAGGTGCAGAGTATTTATGTGAGCAGGTGGGTGTGTTTACACCTAAGTCAATGCCGCGTCCGCACTTGAGCGCTGGTGAAGTAGGGTTTATTATCGCCGGTATTAAAGAGCTGGCAGCGGCTAAAGTTGGTGATACGGTGACTTTGGCTGGCAGACAGGCCGCTGCACCGTTACCTGGTTTTAAAGAAGTCAAACCGCAGGTGTTTGCAGGTTTATATCCGGTGGAATCCAACCAGTTTGAAGCGCTGCGTACCGCGCTGGAAAAACTCAGGCTGAATGATTCAAGTCTGCAATTCGAACCGGAAAACTCCACTGCCTTGGGCTTTGGCTTCCGTTGCGGCTTTTTAGGCTTGTTGCACATGGAGATCGTACAGGAGCGTTTAGAGCGCGAGTACGATATGGACCTGATCACTACTGCGCCAACCGTGATTTACGAGTTGCTGCTGAAAACCGGTGAAGTGGTGCAGATTGAAAACCCATCCCGGCTACCTGAGCCTTCCCGTGTCGAAGAAATTCGTGAGCCTATGATTGTGGTTAATCTATTGATGCCGCAAGATTATGTCGGCCCGGTGATGACTTTATGTAACAACAAGCGCGGCCTCCAGCGCAATATGCAGTACATGGGTCGCCAGGTCATGCTCAATTACGAAATGCCACTCAACGAGGTGGTGCTCGATTTCTTTGATAAACTGAAATCCGTGTCGCGTGGTTATGCGTCCATGGATTATGAATTCCTCGAGTTCCGTGCCGCTGACCTGGTGAAGCTGGACATCATGGTCAATGGCGAGCGTGTCGATGCCTTAAGCCTGATTGTGCACCGTGCCAACAGTATTTATCGCGGACGTGAACTGGTATCCAAGATGCGAGAACTGATTCCGCGCCAGATGTTTGATATTGCGATCCAGGCCGCTATTGGCGCCAATATTATTGCGCGTGAGACTGTGAAGGCCATGCGTAAAAACGTGATTGCCAAATGTTACGGCGGAGATGTCTCACGTAAGCGCAAGTTGCTGGATAAACAAAAAGAAGGTAAAAAACGCATGAAGCAGGTCGGCAATGTGGAAATACCGCAAGAGGCTTTCCTGGCTATTCTGCGCGTCGAAGATAAGTAAAAGCAAGCTAAATAAAACGGGTAACCCCGCTTTCTACAGGGAACAAGCATGTATTTTGCAATTTTTATGTTGGTAATTTTGCTGGTATCCGGTGCCATCTGGTTGCTGGATATCCTGATTTTGCGCAAGAAACGCCAGGCCAGTGCTTTGGGTGATGTGCCAGACCCATGGTATGTGGAATACAGCAAAAGTTTTTTCCCGGTCATTCTGCTGGTGTTTACGGTACGTTCGTTTATTGTAGAGCCGTTCAAGATCCCTTCCGGTTCCATGATGCCTACCCTGCTGGCTGGCGATTATATCCTGGTCAATAAATTCACTTATGGCCTGCGCGTGCCTATCCTGAACAACGTGTTCTATCCGGTCGACAAGCCAAAGCGTGGCGATGTGTTTGTATTTCATTATCCGCCTGACCCATCGATAGACTACATCAAGCGTGTCATTGGTTTGCCAGGCGACAAGATCCAGTACCGTGACAAACAGCTGACGATTAACGATAAAGTCGTCAACCTGGATTTCATCGAGCCATACAAATATGCCTTGAATGTGAATGATGAAAGCGGGAGTGCACGCGCAGTGGATGTCACGGCTTCCCGTTTGAATGAGCAATTAGGTACTGTCAAACACGATGTATTGATTCATGACATCATGAACCAATATAGCCCTGGCAGCCTGGGTGATCGCCTGATGCAGGGTGAAGCCATCACTGTGCCTGAGGGCGAGTACTATGCCATGGGCGATAACCGTGACAACAGCTCGGATAGCCGGGTCTGGGGCTTTGTTTCTGAGAAATACCTGGTCGGCAGGGCGTTCTTTATCTGGTTTAACTTTGACCAGTGGCGCCGTATCGGGCAGAGTATAGGTTAAGCACGCGGGATTTAACGTGTTCGCAGTCGCAATTTGTGAGGAGATGGCAGATGAAATGTTCTAGGATTTCAGCACGCGCACAACATGGGCTGGGTTTGCTCGGTTTTCTGCTGGTACTCACCGCCGTGGGTATTCTGGGCATGGTAGCCTTGAAAGCGCTGCCTTCCTACATGGAGTACTTTTCCATTCAATCAACAGTCAACCGTATTGCGCATGACCCCATGCTGCAAAGTGACGCCGATATCCGTGCCGCATTTGACCGCCAGATGCATGTGGACATGATTAAAACCGTGCAAGGCAGTGATTTGAATGTGGTCGGTGGTGTGGTTGCCGTGCGTTATCAAAAAACCATTCCTCTCACAGATACCATCAGTTTGCTCATCGATTTTGATGCGACCAGTAAAGCATCGCAGTAGGTGAGATGAGCGCGCTTCCGGTATTACAAACCCGCATTGGTTATAGCTTCACGCAGCCGGACTTGCTGCAGCAGGCACTCACACATCGCAGTTTTTCGGCCAATAACAACGAGCGGCTGGAGTTTTTGGGCGACAGCGTACTCAACTTTATTATTGCCCACCAGTTATTCAATTTGTTCCCTGATATACCCGAAGGCGACCTTAGCCGCTTGCGGGCTAAGCTGGTTAAAGAAGCCAGCCTAGCTGAAATCGCCATTTCCCTTAATCTAGGCGATGCTTTGAAGCTTGGCGAAGGCGAATTAAAAAGTGCTGGCTGGCGCAGACCTTCTATTCTGGCCGATGCGCTTGAAGCCATTGTGGGGGCAGTTTACCTAGATGGCGGCTTTGCCGCTGCCGAACTAGTGGTGGCTTTGCTCTACCGCGAAACCTTGACCACCATTAACCCGAACGCGATTGATAAAGATGCCAAATCGCAGTTGCAGGAATATCTGCAAAGCAAAAAGATGGACTTGCCTGAGTACCAGGTGGTGACTATCGAAGGCGAGGCGCATGCGCAGACCTTTACCGTGCAATGCTTTATCAAGAAACTTAAACTCACCACTACCGGTGCGGGTACCAGCCGCCGTGTGGCGGAACAGCAGGCGGCCAAGCTCGCCATGGAAAAAATCCAATCATGACAGAACAAAATATTGAGCCTACAGAAGATTTTCGTTGCGGCACAGTCGCTATCGTCGGTAGGCCAAACGTCGGTAAATCGACATTGCTCAACCATATTCTTGGCCTGAAGTTAGCCATTACTTCACGCAAGGCACAAACCACCCGCCATCGTTTACTGGGTATCCATACGACAGAAGATACCCAGTTCCTGTTTGTGGATACCCCCGGCTTTCAGCAAAAGCATATCAATGCGCTGAACAAAACGCTGAACAAAACGGTGACGCAGGTATTGTCTGAAGTCGATGTGGTGCTGTTCGTGATTGAGCCTATGAAGCTGGGTGAAGCCGATGAATTGGTCCTCAAACTGCTGCCAAAAAACAAACCTGTTTTGCTGGTGGTGAATAAGGCAGACCTGATGGGTGATAAAGGTAATTTATTACCATTGATCCAGGACTTTGATCTGCTGTTTGATTTTGCTGGCATTATCCCTGTCAGTGCCAAAAAGAACCAGAATCTGGACGGATTGCTGGACGCGGTACGTGAGCACTTGCCAGAACAACCGGCCGTTTATGGCGAAGATGAACTGACCGATAAGAATGAGCGCTTTTTAGCTGCTGAGTTGATCCGTGAAAAAATCTTCAGGTTGGTTGGCGATGAACTGCCTTACTCGATGACAGTTGAAATCGAAAAGTTTGAAACGGTGAAGAAGCTGCGCCGCATTTTTGCTGTGATTATTGTCGACAAAGACAGCCAAAAACCGATGATCATTGGCAAGGGTGGTGAGAAACTCAAGCAAATCTCCACCGAAGCACGCCAGGACATGGAAAAACTGTTTGGCTCCAAAGTCTACCTGGAAACCTGGGTAAAGGTTAAAGGTGGCTGGGCAGATGACGAACGGGCACTCAAAAGCCTGGGTTTTTAGTCGCCAGGACTGGCAGGTTGCACCATGGCTGTGAGCATCCCCAACGCTGCCGCGCTCAAACAATCGCTACAACCGGTCTTTATCCTGCACACCTATCCGTTTAAAGAAACCAGCCTGGTGGTTGAAATGTTCAGCCGCGATTTCGGGCGTATCGCCGGTGTCGCCAAAGGCGCGCGCCGGCCGCTTTCGGCTATGCGCGGTATGTTGCAGTCATTTCAGCAACTCGCAGGTACCTGGTCCGGCAAGAATGAACTGAAAACCCTGCACGGGCTTGAATGGTTGACCGGGCTGACGCTGCTCAAAGGCGATGCGCTGATGTGCGGGTTTTACATGAATGAATTACTGTTGCGCCTGCTGCCGCGCGATGACGCGCATGCGCAACTGTTTGAGTATTACGCCGAAACCGTACAACTGCTTTCTTCACTCACACATGAAACCGGCAGCAGCCAGCTGGCGGAAATCATGCGCAGATTTGAATTGAAAATGCTGCAGGAATTAGGCTATGCCGTGCCACTGACGCATGATGAAAACGGCGAGATCATCCATGCCGACGAAACTTATCGATTTGAAGCGGACTATGGCGCTTGTGCCTTAAACGTCACTAAAAATGGCGTGCTTATTCAGGGCAGTTCATTACTCGATATGGCACGTGGTAGTTACAGCAATGCCACCACACAAGCGCAAAGCAAG
>DATHWT010000178.1:0-9144 GCA_035460345.1 Methylophilus sp.
GGCTTGATCTGGCCACGTTGTTCGGCACGCAGGATCATGCTGTAGGCTGGCCTGTCCTTGACCGAACCGGCCGGGTTATTGCCCTCTAATTTGAGCAAAATGGTATTGCTGGTATTCGGGTTGATGCGTTGCAAAGCAACCAGAGGTGTGTTGCCGACAAAGTCATCTAAAGTTTTATATGGTTTCATAACAGATCGACAGAGGTTTTCCGCACTGGGAGCCGGAATCATCCATCATTCAAATATCCAGAATTGAGGTGATAATTTAATACACGCGCCAGCTTAATATATGTAAAATTCCAATGAAGTTCCTGACTTAGCTGACGCAGTAGCCATTCTACATAAACTGACCGCATCGCAAAAACAATAATTGCCAAGGAAAACGGATATTGAAAAAGTGGATTAGCAAGCTGCTTGTTGTCATGTTACGTCCGATCCAGCTTTTTCCGGCGTTAACAGACACCGTTAACGTTCGTTACAAGGTAATTTTCCTTAATAACGTGTTCACTTTTGCCGGCCTGGTATCCCTGGCCATGAGCGTGATCCGCTGGAATACCAATCCCTTTCTGGGCAAAGTCGACCTTCTGTTTTCCTGTGTTGCTTTTATCCTGCTATGGATACTGCACCGTCATCATAGACTGGTTGAGTTAATCGCAAGCATCGCCCTGTGGCTATGCTTCGTACAGTTTCTCATCGTATTTTTTCTGGCCAATGGCAATCCAACCCGCAGCGGCCTGCTGTTACTGGTGCTAGCTTCCGCCTTTTACCTCAAAGGTCGTAAAGCCGGCTATTCAATGCTGGCAATCATCCTTGCTCTGGTGGTAGGCAATCATTTATCAGGATTGTTTCCTTCTGAATTTAATAACCTGGATATTCTCAGCCTGGGCTTTTACATGCTTGCCCAGTTTTTCATCATTCATAACTATGAAAGCCTGCGCGAAACGCAAACCAGCCACCTGAAAGCGCTGAATGCCAATCTGGAAGCACTGGTCAAGCAACGCACTGAACAGCTGGCTGCTGTGAACTCGGCGCTGGAAAAGGAAAAAGAAAACCTCACCAGACTATCCAGTACAGATCATTTGACCGGCCTCAGCAATCGCCATCATTTCGAGAATGTATTTGCAGAATACTCGCCCGCTACGCGAGGCAAAACCTCGGACGCGCTGATATTGATCGATATAGATAACTTTAAAACAATCAACGATACATATGGGCATGTGCTGGGAGATACGGTGCTGAAAAGCGTTGCTGCATGCATAAAAAAACATAGCCGGGCTTCGGATATTACCGTGCGCTGGGGTGGTGATGAATTGATTGTGTACGCACCACGCACATCACTTAAGCAGGCTTATCAACTGGCTGAAAAAATGCGCAAACAGATACATTTGCTCGACATTGCCGAAATTGATGCCATCACAATTAGTGCAGGTGTTGCCGTGTTGCAAGCTGGTGATACACTCTCACACTTGCTGCATCGGGCTGATAATGCTTTATATGAAGCCAAACAGGCCGGTCGTAATAATGTATATTCAGCTGCGCTGGGCTAATTGCGCTCTTTGAGAAGTACCTGATAACTCCGGATTTCGTTTTATTTATGATGTTTAGATGTGCTGTATTGACTTTATTAGCTTGTTTGCAGCTGGCGCTGCTCAGTCCTGAATTACATGCGGAGCAGTGGCAAACGGTCCAGGGCCGCGAAAAATTCCTCACCGTGTCTGTCGATCTTGATTCGCTGCAAGTCGGCCAGCTCGACGATATGATCCGCTTCAAGCTGAGGGCAGACGATCATGACGACACCATCACCACCAAGTTTGTGCAGGCATCATGCAGTGAGTTCTCAATGGAAGCAGAACGTGAAGTGGTGTTTCATAAATCGAATATGTCTTCAGAAACGCTGGACTGGAAAAATGATGGCACACTGAAAACCAGCCCGGAATTTTCGCGTGCCCGGCTGTCATTCTGGGGCATCACACAAGCGTATGGTCAGGCGATTTCACTGGCCTGCCGCCGGGTCGGCAACCGGTCTCCGGAGCGATTGCTAAGCATACCGACTGAACAATGTGCCGCTTCCAACCCCTTGCGCAAAGTCGCTTGTGCCAGCCATGCCAGCTGGCGCGCGAATTACAAGCTGTATATGTCCCGTTCGCATGATGTCATTCATAACTGCGGCATTTCTGAAGACCGCATGACCAAACAGGCCGCGTGGCTAATCAAAAGTGTCATGCGTTGCCAGAACGAAAGTTGCGGCAACGAGATTCTGGAAGGCTGGATACATAAACGTGGCGAGGATATTTCCAACGTGATTCACATGCAAAAGAACGCCAGCTATGCCTGGAGTAGCCAGCAAGCGCCATTATGCCAGTCCCTCAACCAGGCAGACCAGGCGATTGCCAGCATGCACACCGAAGAGATTTACGCCAAGGCCAAATACCTGGGTTGCCTGAAACGCGAAACTGCCAAATTGCGCGCCTCCGACATCCCCAATGATATGGTGCCACAATTGGCTGAGCATTCATGCGAAAGCCAGTTTCGAGAGTGGCATGAGACGATTTCCAGGCAATCTGCCATGCTGGATGCGCAGTCGCCCGTCGTGAAAGTCAGCGCCTTTATTGCGCCAGATTAGAAACTTCGCTAGATTTAAAACCAGCGGTTAATTAAGGCCTGCAACGTCTGGCGCGAAACAGGAATACGGCATAGCTGCCAAATAATACAAAGCTGATCAGGCCGAGTTGCGGCAGGGTCAAGCCAAGCAAAGTCCAGTCAATCGCGGCACAATCACCGGTACCGCGAAATACCAGCGTCAGGGCTTTCTTCAGCGGGAAGTTCTCAAACATGTAATCAAAGCCCACGCCGCAGTCGGCAATGATTTCATCTTTATGCACTTGCAGCCACCAGTGACGGATCGCCACCCCTGCGCCACCCAAGGCGGTGAGCACTTCAACTACCACCAATCCGGCGCTGAACCAGGATTTAGGCGGCACAAAAGCATGCACTAGGAACAACATACCCAGGCTCATGAAAATAATGCGCTGTGAAATACATAATGGACAGGGCTCGAGGTTGTAATGCACCTGTATCGCCAAAGCCAGTGCAACTATCCCGAAACAGGCCAGAAACCCCAATACATAGCCGCTCTTCCCTTTAAACCATTGACACATCGCATGCTCCTGCGCATTGAATAAAACTGAAATTGTAATAGATAACGGGCTTATGATGGCTCAGGCGGATAGATGGTTCTCGAATTTTAATGAATGACTCATTAAAAAACCCCTGCGTCAGGACGCAGAGGATGGAATATCACTTTGCCGCATGGCCGTTTTTTGCCTGACTTCGTGATGTTTCTTTTTGTAATAGAAGGCAATGCGTTTCACATAATTACGCGTTTCGGGATACGGCGGGATGCCCTGATGCCGCTGCACGGCATTCTCGCCTGCATTGTAAGCGGCCGCCACCAGCTCCACATCGCCTTTAAAATAAGCGATCAGCCAGCGTAAATAAGAAAGTCCGCCCTTGATATTCTGCTCGGGATCATAAGCATCCTTCACATGAAACCTGGCCTGCGTATCCGGCAATAACTGCATCAAGCCCTGCGCCTTCTTGCGCGAGGTGGCTTTCGGATTAAAGCCGGACTCCACGGCAATCACCGCCATGGCAAGGTCCACATCCACACCATAGGTTGGCGCATGCTTTTTCACCAACTGATACACCGGCCCGCGTTTACGGTACAACACTTGCGCAGCTGAATTGTCCTGGCTATGCATACACGCAGGCAGCTTTGCCAGCTCTACATTGCCCGGCTCTTTATCCAGCCATTCCCTGGCGTCCCGGTGTCCTTGTATCGCGGCCAAGCTGAAAAAACGTGCCGCAATATCATGGTTCACTTCCACGCCTTTGCCGGTACTGTAAAACCAGCCCATGGCGAATTGCGCGTCAGGGTTATGGGCTTCGCCTGCCAGGGCACAATAATGTGTGTAAGCCTGCTCATAATTGCTTAAACCAAGCGCATTTTTGGTACCTGAAGCCAGGCTGGTTTGCAGCTTGATAAACTGCTTGTAGCCTTCATTCTGCATTTTTGACTGCTCGCGGCTATAACTGGGGGCAGGCTCACTTACCTGAGGGGTGCTCTCCATGTCTTCGGCTGGCTGGTTAATCACCACTTCATTCGTGACCGCTTCTTCGTCAGCACTTGACGAGCGTGAGCACAGCGCAAAAACCGCCATTGAGAACCAGAGTGACATAAACAAGAATGTCTTACGCGCAGTATATGTATATGTTTTTATTTGCATTTTGACATTATCTTAAGCATAACGATAAGTACTTTTCTATGCCTGACCTATTTAAGGACTCACAGGCAGTGAAAAAGTGCCCTTATGCCAAACTTGCAGAGGGCGGAAAATATCGTCTAAATTATTTTTATATTGAATTAGCCAGTTCTCAGGGCGACAGAAAAAACATAGCCAACCAACTCTGGCTGCTGGATAATGTGGGCCTATGGCTAGTTTGTTATCGACCTCTCCCAAGCAAATCTTAAATGTCAGCGACCTGACGAGACTCACCAAGGAACTACTGGAAACCAGTTTTCCCTTATTCTGGATCAGCGGCGAAATCTCCAACTTCACGCGCGCGGCCAGTGGCCACTGGTATTTTTCACTCAAGGATGCCAAGGCCCAGGTCCGCTGTGTGATGTTTAAAGGGCGTAACAGCCTGGTAGAAAACATGCCGCGCGAAGGCGATTCGATCGAAGCGCGCGCAACCGTGACGCTGTATGAAGCACGTGGTGATTTCCAGCTGACGATTGAGTTTATGCAGCCCGCCGGTCTAGGTCGGCTGTATGAGGCGTACGAGCAGTTAAAACAACGCCTGCAGGCCGAAGGGTTGTTCGATCAATCGCGCAAAAAACCCATTCCGGCAGACCCGCATCGCATAGGTGTTGTCACCTCTCCCGATGCAGCGGCATTGCGCGATGTACTCACGGCAATACGCCGGCGCTACCCTGGCATGGCGGTGATTATTTACCCGACGCCGGTGCAAGGCAAAGGCTCGGCAGAGCTAATTGCAAATGCCATCCGCCAGGCGGATCAACGGCAGGAAGTAGATACCCTGCTGATTTGCCGTGGGGGCGGCAGCATTGAAGACTTATGGTCTTTTAATGAAGAGGTGGTAGCACGCGCCATTGCAGATTGCCGTTTGCCTACTATCAGTGGTGTCGGTCATGAAACCGACTTTACCATTGCCGACTTTGTCGCCGACCTGCGTGCGGCCACGCCAACTGCCGCCGCAGAGCTGGCCTGCCCCGACCAGTCACAGTTGCGCTCACAACTCACACAAACACAAGCGCGCATGATGCGCGCCATGCAATCCCTGTTGCAAAAACAGGCGCAGACGCTGGATTATCTGTCACGCAGGCTGATTTCCCCGACGCAGCAATTGCAGCAGCAAAAGCAATCCCTGCAACAATGGCAGCACCGCTTGCAGTTAGCTATGCAACATCTATTGAATAAACAATTGCGACGGCTGGATCACTTTTCCACCAGCCTGCAGCAGCTGAATCCGCACCAGGTACTGGCGCGCGGCTATGCCATTGTGCAGAAAGCGGATGGCCAGCCGGTCACAGATGCGCAGCAGCTGGCGGCACAGGAGCCTTTGCGACTGACACTATACAAAGGATCAGCCAACGTGGTTGTCACGCAAATTGCCCAAACAGACGATTAATGTTTTTTATACATTCTTAACATAGCCATACCGGCGCAGCAGCGAAAGTCTTTGGTTAAGCTGTCAAATTGACAGATAATAAACGTTTGCTTTACGTCGTTCACACAATGGACAATACAAAAAGTCAGCCCGCGGCACTCCATACCATGGCACTTGCCGCACTCGGGGTCGTATTTGGTGATATCGGAACCAGCCCCCTCTACACGATGAAAGAAGTTTTTGCGGTAGGCCATCATCCGCTTCTACTCACGCAAGATAACGTTTACGGTATTTTGTCTTTGATCACCTGGGCACTTCTGCTCATTGTTTCCTTTAAATATGTGGCTTTTATCATGCGGGCGGATAACCGTGGTGAAGGCGGCATTATGGCTTTGCTGTCATTAGCCAGCCGTTATGCGGGTGGTGATCCTGACCAGCGCAAACGCATCATGATGCTGGGCATTATCGGCGCCTGCATGTTTTATGCCGATGGCATGATCACACCGGCGATTTCAGTGTTATCCGCGGTCGAAGGGCTGGAGGTTGCCGCCCCGCAGCTGGATGACTGGATAGTACCCATCACCCTGTTTGTACTGTTTTTACTCTTCTGGGCACAAAGCAAAGGCACCGCGGTCATGGGTGCTTTTTTTGGCCCGATTATGTTGACCTGGTTTGCAGTGCTCGGCATTCTCGGCGCCATCAACATCAGCCACCATACTGAAATCCTCAAGGCGCTCAGCCCTTATTATGCTTACCTGTTTTTCAGCACCCAACCCAAGATCGCTTTTATTGCCTTAGGCGCCGTGGTACTGGCGGTCACAGGTGCCGAAGCGCTATACGCGGATATGGGACATTTCGGCCGTAAACCGATACGCCTGGCCTGGTTCCTGTTTGTATTGCCTGCCTTAATCTGTAACTACTTTGGCCAGGGCGCACTCATTCTTGCTGATCCTGAATCAATCCAGAACCCCTTCTACCACCTGGCACCGGACTGGGCACTGTTTCCATTAATTCTGTTGGCCACGCTGGCCACCGTGATTGCCTCGCAGGCTGTGATTACTGGCGCATTTTCAGTCTCGCGCCAGGCACTGCAACTCGGATTTATCCCGCGCATGCACGTGGCACATACCTCTGAGCAAACCGAAGGCCAGGTCTATATGCCGCGTGTTAACTGGGGCCTCATGATTGCAACTATGGGACTGGTGGTGATTTTTGGCAGCTCCGGCGATCTGGCGGCGGCTTACGGGATTGCGGTGACCGGCGATATGGTCATCACCACCTTGCTGGCAGCAGTGGTTTTCCACCATTTATGGGGATGGAGCAAATTCAAAACCGCTTGCCTGATTACCCTGTTCCTGGTGATTGATTTGTCTTTTTTTACCGCCAACATCCTGAAAATCCCTGATGGCGGCTGGGTACCCTTGTTAATGGGCCTGATTATTTTCACGCTGATGCGTACCTGGAAAACCGGTCGCGCGTTGCTCTATCGCATCCTCAGGTCAGAATCCATGGAACTGGTGCCGTTTATCCAGGCGATAGGCGCGCACCCGCCTGCCCGCGTCAATGGTGCCGGTGTGTTTATGACGCCTAACCCGGACGGCGTGCCGCATGCCCTGTTGCACAACCTCAAACATAACAAGGTGTTGCATGACAATGTCGTGATATTGACAGTGCGTTTTGAAGATTACCCTTACACCAGCCAGGAAGAACGCCTCGCGGTGGAAAACCTGGATTATGGTTTCTATCGCGTCACTATCCGTTACGGCTATATGGATGAGCCTGACCTGCCGCGCGACCTGGCATTGACCGATGCAAAAGGCTTGACCCTGGATACCATGGATACCTCTTTCTTCGTCGGTAAAGAGAGCCTGATTGCTTCGGACAAACCAGGCATGGCATTCTGGCGCAAAAAGATATTCATTGGCCTCTTCAGGACGGCAGAAACCATCACCAACCAGTTCAAGTTACCGCCTAACCGCGTGGTGGAACTGGGATCGCAAGTCAAGATTTAGTACTTGTCCCAGGTGTACGGATGACATGTCTATAAAATGCTGATGAGCGGAAAAGACAACCGTAGTAAAATTTGTGTATTGCCACATGCGAGATCAACCATGACCATAAAAACCTACCTCATTATTGCAGCCTCGGTGTTAAGCCTACAGTTAGCAGGTTGCGCCACCACCAGCACCACCAAATCCGGCGCTGTTGGCGTAGAGCGCAAACAATACGTAGGACTGGTTTCCGAAAAAGAAGCCGAGCAGGAGTCAGCCCTGGCCTACCAGAAAACGATGAAAGAGGCCCAGGACAAAAAGGTACTGAATACCGACAGCAAGGAAACGCAGCGCGTACGTAATATTGCCAACCGCCTGATTGCCCAGGTTGGGGTGTTCCGTCCGGATGCCCTTAACTGGAAATGGGAAATCAATGTCATGGACAGCAAGGAGGTGAATGCCTATTGCATGGCCGGTGGCAAAATCATGGTGTATACCGGCCTGCTGGACCAGATCAAACCGAGTGATGACGAACTGGCTGCAGTCATGGGGCACGAAATCTCGCATGCTCTGCGTGAGCATGTCCGTGAACAGATGTCACGTGCCAAGGTACAACAATACGGTTTGCTCGGCCTGGCTGCGGCGGTTGGCGTCACAACCAAAAACGCCGACAATGCCAATGCTGCCCTGGCATTGGGTGGCACGGTAGCTGCAGTCGCGCTGACCTTGCCTAATAGCCGTACCGCAGAACATGAAGCCGACGAGATCGGTCTGGAACTGGCTGCGCGTGCAGGATATAACCCTGAAGCCGCGATCACACTGTGGAACAAAATGAACGCGCTTGGCGGTTCAAAACCACCTGAATTCCTGAGCACCCACCCCTCCGGAGATAGCCGCATTGCAGACCTCAAGGCGATGATGCCCAGAGTACTGCCTTTATACCAGGCTGCAAAATCCAAATAAGCGCATCCGCTCCTTACATACATAGCCACATGCAAAGTACTAAACACCCGAAATTAGGTTAAAATTTCGGGTTTTACTCATTCCTATCAATTAGAGAACATCATGGATCCACGTCTAAGCATTATTGAGGCGGCTTTTGAAGACCGCGCCAACATCAACCCTGCAAATGCATCCGCAGAAATCAAGCAAACCGTTGCTTCCATTCTTGATGACCTGGACGCTGGAAAACTTCGCGTGGCCAGCCGTATCGGCGACACACAACAGTGGGAAACACATCAATGGCTGAAAAAAGCCGTGCTGCTGTCTTTCCGCCTGAAAGATAACTACCTGATGGATGATGGCGTGACCCGCTACTTCGACAAAGTCGACCCGAAATTTGCCGATTACACTGAAGAAGATTTCAAGGCAGGTGGCTTCCGCGTAGTGCCTAATGCCATCGTGCGTAAAGGCTCTTTCATCGCCAAAAACACCGTGTTGATGCCTTCTTACGTCAACATCGG
>DATHWT010000179.1:0-4583 GCA_035460345.1 Methylophilus sp.
CAGGTGATACAAAGTATACTTAGGAAAAAGTATTGTTGTATCAACACATTAACCGGATTAACTCGAGCTCAGATAACACTTTATGGCAACGCTTGGCAGTACACAAAAACTTGGTGGCATGGCGCGTACACTGGTGCAATCGGCGCTGATTAGCGAGGATGAAGCTGGCGAGCTGCAGCAAAAAGCACATACGCAAAAAATAAGTTTTGTGGCGGCAATCCTGGCACAGAAAAAAATACCCTCCAGAAACATCGCACAAGCAGCTTCAGATGCCTTTGGTTTCCCATTCTTTGATCTGGATGCTTTGGACCAGGAATCGTTACCAGATAAAACCATCGATATCAAACTCATGCAGTCACAACGGGTATTGTTACTGCAACAAAAAAGCAATGTTGCCTATATTGCGATCTCCGACCCTACTAACCTGCAGGCACTGGATACCATACAGTTTCAAATGGGCGCGACTCTATCGCCCCTGGTGGTTGAAGACGACAAGCTGGGCAAATGGATAGACAGGATTGTAGAGTCCAAAGACACCAGCATGGCTTCATTGAGTGCCGGTGGTGATGACTTTGATTTGGGGCTGGAAGAAGCTCAGCAGGAGCAGGAAGCCGAAGACACTCAGGAAGTAGACGATGCACCCGTCGTTAAATTCCTGCAAAAAATATTGATGGATGCGATCAATATGGGCGCATCGGATCTGCATTTCGAGCCTTACGAAAAATATTACCGCATCCGCTTCCGTATTGATGGCGTTCTCAGGGACATGGCGCAACCGCCATTAGCGATTAAAGATAAACTGGCTTCACGTATCAAAGTGATCTCCAACCTGGACATCTCGGAAAAAAGAATCCCGCAAGATGGCCGCATGAAGCTGCTGCTGTCTAAAACACGCTCAATCGATTTCCGCGTCAGCACCTTGCCACTGATCTATGGTGAAAAAATTGTGATGCGTATCCTGGACCCGACCAGTGCCACCCTTGGCATTGAAGCATTGGGATACGAGGCGGAACAAAAAGAAGCCCTGCTTAAAGCGGTTCAGCGGCCTTATGGCCTGGTACTGGTCACCGGCCCGACTGGTTCAGGTAAAACTGTTTCGCTTTATACCTGTTTGAACCTGCTCAACGATCCTGGTGTGAATATCTCCACCGCTGAAGATCCGGCAGAAATCCCGCTTGCAGGGATTAACCAGGTTAACGTCAATGATAAACAAGGCCTCACCTTTGCCGCGGCGCTCAAATCGTTCCTGCGGCAAGACCCGGACATCATCATGATTGGTGAGATCCGTGACCTGGAAACGGCTGATATGGCGATTAAAGCCGCCTCCACCGGCCACATGGTGTTGTCTACGCTACATACGAATGATGCGCCGACAACATTGTCACGATTAGTGAATATGGGCGTTGCACCCTTCAATATTGCCTCGGCAGTGACGTTAATCACAGCACAACGACTGGCGAGGCGCTTATGCAAACATTGCAGAGTCCCTTTGGATGTCCCCAAGGAAGCCTTGTTGAGCATAGGCTTTAAAGAGGTTGACCTCGATGGCAGCTGGCAATTGTATGATGCAAAAGCAGGCGGCTGCGAACATTGTAATAATGGCTACAAAGGCCGTGTCGGTATTTACCAGGTGATGCCGGTCAGTGAAGAAATGGCGCGCATTATCATGGCTAGCGGTAATGCCATGGATATTGCCGCGCAGGCCAAGCGGGAAGGCGTGAAAGACTTGCGCGAGTCAGGCTTGCTCAAAGTGAAGCAGGGTCTAACTTCAATCGAGGAAGTCCAAGCCGTCACCAACGAATAATGCACATTTGATGGATCATCAGTAAGAAAACATTATGGCAACTGCAAATATCAAACAATCCGTATTCCTTTGGGAAGGTAAAGATCGCAAAGGCAAGGTAGTCAAAGGCGAAATGCGCGCCAACGGCGAAGCTGTGGTCAACGCCACCCTGCGGCGACAGGGCATTGCGGTCATTAAAGTTAAAAAACAGAGTTCGCTGAGGATTAAAGGGCGAGTGACGGATAAAGACATTACTTTATTCACCCGTCAGCTGGCGACCATGATGAAAGCCGGTGTGCCACTGTTGCAGGCATTTGATATTGTCGGCAAAGGCCACCATAACCCTGCAGTGGCTAAATTACTGGCGGACATTAAAGCCGATGTCGAAACCGGCAGCAGCTTGAGTGCAGCCTTCCGCAAGTATCCACTGCATTTTGACAATCTGTTTTGCAACCTGGTCGCGGCCGGTGAACAGGCCGGCATCCTGGATGCCTTGCTAGACAGGCTGGCCACTTATAAAGAAAAAATCCAGGCCATCAAAAGCAAGATCAAATCCGCCCTGGTCTATCCGGTGTCGATTATCGTGGTGGCGTTTGTGATTACGGCGGTGATCATGATTTTTGTAGTCCCTGCGTTTAAAGATTTATTTAGCAGCTTTGGCGCTGACCTGCCAGGGCCCACAGTAGTGGTGATTAATATTTCCGACTTCTTTGTACGCTACTGGTGGGCTATTTTTGGCACGCTCGGTTTTGGCATCTGGTTTTTCCTCTACACCTGGAAGCGCTCGGAAAAACTGCAAGCTTCAATGGACCGCTTGATGCTGCGCTTGCCCATCTTTGGCGCATTGATCCGGAAAGCCACCATTGCACGGTTTGCCCGCACGCTTTCCACCATGTTTGCTGCAGGGGTACCCCTGGTAGAAGCGCTGGATTCCGTCGCAGGCGCATCCGGCAACAAGGTTTACTATGACGCCACCAAAAGAATACAAAGTGAAGTCAGCACCGGTACCAGCCTCACGGTTTCCATGCAAAATGCCAACGTATTTCCGAATATGGTGATCCAGATGACGGCCATTGGTGAAGAGTCCGGCTCTCTGGATTCTATGCTGACTAAAGTAGCTGATTTTTATGAAGGCGAAGTGGACGATGCAGTCGCCGCCATCTCCAGCCTGATGGAGCCGGTGATCATGGTGGTACTGGGTGTGCTGATTGGCGGCCTGGTCGTGGCCATGTATATGCCTATCTTCAAAATGGGTAAAGTGGTCAGCGGCGGCGGTTAGGCATAACGAACAGCTTTAAAGAATTGCTATTAGTCAAACAAAAGGCCGGGAACCCCGGCCTTTTGCTTACTCAATTACTTTATAAAACTATTTCTTTGCAGTCTGCAACGATTTTTCTATCTCGTCAGCAGGTTGCGCGCCTAACATACGTTTTCCATTTTCAAAAAACAGGGTTGGCGTACTGTTAACACCTAGTTTGTGAGCCAGCTCGCCCACTTTTTCCAGCGGCACTTCACATTTAGCGGTAGTTGATGGCAATTTGTTATTGAATATCCATTCCTGCCAGGCTTTGACGCGATTGCTGGCGCACCAGATACTGCGCGATTTATTGGCGGCATCCGGATGTAATTGTTCAATCGGGTACAGGAAGGTGTAAATGGTGACGTCATTGATTTTGGTCAGCTCGTTCTGCTCCAGGCGTTTGCAGAACGGGCAATCTACATCGGAAAACACCACCAGCTTGCGGGAACCATTGCCCTTCACGACTTTAATCGCCTGGTCCAAAGGCAAACTGTTGAAGTCGATTTTTGTCAGTTCATCCAGGCGTTCACCGGTGATGTCTTTTTTCGTTTTCGGGTCTACCAGACGGCCTTCAGCAATCAGGAAACTGAATTTTTCATCAGTGTAGATAATCTGACCGCCCATAAAAATCTCATACAATCCGGCATAGCTGGTTTTAGTGACGCTATCGACCTTGATTTTCGGGTAAGCCGCTTCAAGGGCTTTTTTAACGGAAGCTTCATCTGCAACAGCGGTAAGCGAGCTTAGTAATAAAGACAAACTCACCCAGCGAATGGCGGAACTCCAAAAACTTTTTTTCATGAATCACTCTTTCTTGGCGTGCACAACACTTAAGTTTGTGTGGCTGTGCGAATTAAAAATCGTTTTAGCATAGCACTGTTTTCCAGCCCGCGTAAACCCAGGATAGCAGCGTGTGTCCATGCTGGCTCTGCCCGCGAGAACAATTTATCCAGGCCACGGGTGAGTGCATGCATTTTCATGATATCCAGTTGCCGCATGCGCATGACATGACGCAGAAAACGGACATCTCCTACAGGACGCAAGGCAGGCAGTTTACCTAGCTCAAGGCACAAAGCCTGTACATCCTGGAACCCCAGATTCACCCCTTGCCCCGCCATCGGATGCACCTGATGCGCGGCATCCCCCATTAACAGTACGCCGGGCAATGCCCTGTCATCTGCAGTTTTCTGCACTAATGGAAAGCTGAGCACAGAGCCACAAGGTGTTAACTTGCCCACCGCATAGGCAGACCGTTGCTCAACTTCTGTGGCCAGCGCTTCTGGTGACCGGGCTTGCTTGATGCTGGCCTCATCCTTTGGCAACGCCCAGACAAGAGATACCTGTTGTTGCGGCATGGGTAGTAATGCCAGTGTTTCATGCGCACCAAACCATTGCCTGGCGATATTGCCATGCGGTTGCTCAGCCAGGTAATTGGTCACCAATGCCGTCTGCTCGAAATCTACCGTGCTGACCCTGACGCCACATTGCTCACGTACCCAT
>DATHWT010000180.1:0-14019 GCA_035460345.1 Methylophilus sp.
ACTTGTTCAAACAACAAATCAGCCAAGTCAGCTTTTGTGAGTGTCATTAACGATCCCCTGAACCTTCTTATTATGTGAGATGACGCTAGCATTAAATCAACTGGTTATTCGGGCTTAACCCAGCGATTTTCCCAGTGAATATTCCAGATCCTGTCCTGAAATTATTCTGTCCCTATGCCGGTAATTATCCGATAACTATCTTAGTGATGCAGAAAAATTAGATGACCAGTTTTTGAGGATTTGTGCCACGATTGCATCCACTTCCTCATCGACCATGGTTTTGGCAGTATCTTGCATAAGTACAAGAAATGCAAGGCTTTTTTTGTTTTCCGGCACGCCTTTACCCTGATAAACATCAAACAATTTGACGGTTTGTAACTGCGGAATTTGCTCTGCAATAATGGCATTTATCATGTCTTGTGCAGAGATATTTTGGTCGACGACCATGGCTAAATCGCGACGCACCGGCAAGAATTTGCTGACTTCCTGATAGGCAGGCACGTGACTGGCCTGGATGCTATCTGCATCGATTTCAAACAGGAAACAGGCCTGATTCAGCTGATATTGCTGTTGCCATTGCGGGTGCAATTTACCCAGCCAACCAACTGCTTTTTCCCCAGCATAAATCCGGGCTGTCTGCCCCGGGTGTAATGCCGGATGTTGCTCAGGTACAAAACGCACCGGCTGCGCGAACAATGCCTCTACATGCGCTTTGGCATCGTAAAAGTCGAACTGGCGTGCTTCACTACCCCATTGCTCAGGTAATACATTGCCATAACATAGCCCGGATAAAGTCAGGTTTTCAGCATAAGTTTGCGCCTGACGCGCATATCGGCTCCCAACTTCAAACAACAGGGCACGCGATTGCTGGCGATTCAAGTTGTAGCTCAGGGTATCAAGCAAACCACCCCACAAGCCAGAGCGCATCACGCTTAGATTGCTGGCGATCGGATTTTTCAGGGTGATGGGTTGCTGGTTTCCGTACAGATCACGTTCCCAGGCTGCATCGACAAAACTGTAGGTAATGACCTCCTGATAACCCTGCTGCACCATAACATCACGCAAGTGATCAGTGTGGCGGCGGGCTTCTGGCGCGACCAGCATGCCTTGCAAGGCGACTGGTGTTAAGGCAGGAATGTGCTCGTAGCCATGCAGGCGTGCGACTTCTTCAATTAAATCTTCTTCACGTGCAATATCAAAGCGGAAGCTAGGCGCGCTTACCTTGAATACGCCGTCGGTTTCGCTATATACAAAACCGAGCTGGGTCAGCAACTTGCCGACTTGCACAGAGCTAATGTCGATGCCAAGCACGGAAATCAATCGGTTGTAGCGCAAAGTCACCTGTTTGCGCTCTGGCAGTTGGCTGCTACTGGTGGTGACTGGGCCGGCCTTGCCGCCACAGATTTCAAGCACCAGGGCAGTTGCGCGCTCCAAGGCTTGCAAGGTATTGCCAAAATCCACCCCACGCTCAAAGCGGTAAGATGAATCTGTACTCAGGCCCAGACGACGTGCCTTACCCGCCATGGTATCTGGCGTGAAGAAAGCACTTTCAAGGAAAATAGCCTGTGTCGCATCGCTGACCGAGCTAGGCTTGCCGCCCATAACCCCTGCCAGAGCAACGGGGCCATTGGTATCGGCAATCACCAGATCATCGGCTTTTAAAGTAATTTCATTCTCGTTAAGCAGGACCAGTTTTTCACCCGTTTGCGCAAAACGCACCTGAATATCGCCTTGCAACAAGTTCAGGTCAAATGCATGTAATGGCTGCCCCACTTCAAGCAATACGTAATTGGTGATATCAACCAGGGCACTGATACTGCGAATGCCGCTGCGTTCCAGCCTGCGTATCATCCAATCCGGTGTAGCGGCTTGTGCATTGACGCCTTCAATCACCCGACCGTAATAAGCAGGACATGCTTCAATTGCAATAACAGTCACTGCCTTAGTTTGTTGGCTATCAATAATCGCTGCCTGGATGGCTGGCGCCTGGATAGGCGCGCCTGTCATGGCGACCACATCACGCGCGATGCCTAAAATACTGAGGCAATCGGCACGGTTGGGAGTGAGTTTCAGCGTGTAGGTATGATCGTTCAGGTCAAGATATTCGCGAATATCCTGGCCGACTGGTGCGTCGGCTGGCAGCTCAAGAATACCATTCGCTTCTGCTGCAGTACCCAGTTCTTTCGCTGAACACATCATGCCGAATGACTCCACACCGCGCACTTTGGCCTGTTTGATGCTTATACCAGGTAATTCTGCGCCAACCAGTGCACAAGGCGCTTTCAGTCCAGCGCGGGCATTAGCTGCGCCACACACGATTTGCAGTATTTCGCCGCCCACGTTCACTTTACAGACTTGCAAGCGGTCAGCATCCGGGTGTTTGGCGGTTTCCAGGATTTCCGCTACCACGATACGCTGGAAAGCTGGCGCCAATGGTGTCAGCTCTTCCACTTCCAGGCCCGCCATCGTCAATGCATGACCAAGCTGCGTCGTATCCAGCGCCGGATTGACCATGGAGCGTAACCATTGTTCTGAAAACTGCATATTCTTGTCTTTACCTATTTAATCAGATTTAAAAGTGACGGGCGCTTATTTAATAAACTGCTGCAAGAAGCGCAGGTCATTATTAAAGAAATGACGCAAATCATTCACTCCGTAGCGCAACATAGCCAAGCGCTCCACGCCCAAGCCAAAGGCAAAGCCACGGTATTTTTCGCTATCGATATTCACGTGCTTGAGCACTTCAGGGTGCACCATGCCGCAACCACCGATTTCCAGCCAGCCACCGTTCCAGCTCATGTCCATCTCGGCGGAAGGCTCGGTGAAGGGGAAGAATGACGGACGAAAGCGCACTGTCAGGTCATCGCGTTCAAAGAACTTCTGCAGGAAATCCTGGACCACGCCTTTCAGGTTGGCAAAGCTGATCTGCTCATCTACCCATAAACCCTCTACCTGGTGGAACATCGGGGAATGAGTGGCATCTGAATCGACACGATACACGCGGCCAGGTGCGATAATCTTAAGTGGCGGCGTATTGTTTTCCATGTAGTGCACTTGCACTGGCGATGTATGCGTACGCAATACATGCTCCATGCTGTCAGTGCCGTTATCTACGTAAAACGTATCGTGCATGGCTCGTGCCGGATGATTATCCGGAATATTCAGTGCGGTGAAATTGTAGAAATCGGTTTCGATTTCAGGGCCATTGGCAACACTGAAACCAATGGAATGAAACAACGCTTCCACACGGCGCAATGTTAAGGTCACCGGATGTAAACCACCAGCGGATTGCGCACGCGCAGGCAAGCTAACATCAATGCTTTCGCTTGCCAGCTGTTTAGCCTGTTCAGCAGCCAGGATACTGTCACGACGGGCATTGAGTGCCTGCTCTACTGCCTGTTTTACCACATTAATCGCAGCGCCTGCTGCCGGGCGTTCTTCGGCAGTTAGTTTACCCAGGCCCTTCAAGGCTTCGGTGAGCGCGCCGGATTTCCCCAAATACTTGGCTTTGGCATTTTCCAGGGCAGGCACATCATGACAGTTAGCAAAGTCTTGCTGTGCTTCTGCGATTAAGGGATTAAGATCGGCCATAGGTATATTTTCTAGCAATTGTGTTTTGTACAGCGATTGAATAAAAAAAAGAGGCCGCAGCCTCTTTTTTCGTTAGGTCAGACTAGGCGCTTAAACCTGATTTTGCCAATTCTACGAATTTAGCGAAAGCAGCTTTATCAAACACAGCCAGGTCAGCCAGTACTTTACGGTCTACTTCTACCGCAGCTTTTTTCAAGCCATTCATGAAACGGCTATATGTCAAACCAGCCTCACGGGCTGCAGCGTTAATACGCGCAATCCACAGGGTACGGAACTGACGTTTTTTCTGGCGACGGTCACGGTATGCATATTGACCGGCTTTCATCACCGCCTGTTTGGCAACGCGGTAAACGTTCTTACGACGGCCACGGTAGCCTTTGGCTGCTTTTAATACTTTTTTGTGTCTTGCGCGGGCTATGACGCCACGTTTTACTCTAGGCATATCGGTCTCCTTATTGTGTTGGCATCATTGCGCGAACGCGTTTGACATCAGTAGCAGAAATAATGGAAGTACCGCGCAGCTTACGTTTTTGCTTGGTGGTTTTCTTGGTCAGAATATGGCGCAAGTGAGAGTGCGTACGTTTCACTTTACCATTACCCAAGAACTTGAAGCGCTTTTTGGCGCTGCTCTTTGTTTTCATCTTTGGCATTTTGGTCTCCTTAGAGGTTGAATAGAGAGTAACTAGGCAGCCAATTTAGCCGTATTACTCCAAAAAACTTTTGTATTACTTTTATGCTTCTCAGCGCTTGAATTTTATTCAGCGTTTGGTGTTTCTTTTTCAGCAGGCTTATCTGCTTTTTTAACGACTGGTAACACTTTTTTGGGTGCTAGTACCATCACCATTTGGCGGCCTTCCATCTTAGGATATTGCTCAACCAATGCATGCTCAGCCAAATCTGCTTCTAACCGTTTTAACAGTGCCAAACCAAATTCCTGGTGCGTAATCTCACGCCCACGGAAGCGCAAAGTAATCTTTGCTTTATCACCATCGCCCAAAAAGCGGATGATATTACGTAACTTGATGTTGTAATCGCCATCATCGGTGCCGGGCCGGAATTTGACCTCTTTAATTTGCACCTGTTTTTGTTTAAGCTTTTGCTCATGCATACGCTTGCTCTCAGCGTATTTGAATTTGCCATAATCCATCAAACGGCACACCGGCGGTGCGGCATTTGGTGCAATTTCGACAATATCAATATCAGCTTCTTCCGCTTTGGCAAAGGCCTCTCTCAGAGTCATCACACCTAACGGTTCGCCATCTACACCTACTAAACGCACTTGTGGCGCTGTAATATCGCCATTAATGCGCGTATCTTTATCTTGAGCTATAACAATCCCCTAAACAATAAACAAAGCCGCACGGCACCTTAGAAAATCAGACCTTGCTTTGGATGTCTTGCTGTACACGCTCTACAAACGCGTCTACCGTCATCACACCCAGATCTTCACCTTTTCTGGTACGTACGGCCACTTGACCATTTTGCATTTCTTTGTCGCCCACCACAATCAGGTATGGCAACTTTTGCAAACTATGTTCGCGTATTTTATAGGTAATCTTCTCATTTCTCAAGTCAAAATCGCATCGGATGCCATTTTTCTTCAAACTTTCAACTACTTGGCGCACATAATCGGCTTGACCATCAGAAATATTCAACACCATGACCTGCACCGGTGCCAACCAGGCTGGCATGGCGCCAGCAAAGTTTTCAATCAAAATCCCCAGGAAACGCTCCATGGAACCGACGATGGCGCGGTGCAGCATAATCGGCCGCTGACGAGAATTATCTTCAGCCACATATTCCGCACCCAAGCGCTCCGGCAGGTTGGGGTCCAGCTGGATAGTTCCGCATTGCCACATCCGGCCCAGCGAATCCTTGAGCGTAAACTCGATTTTCGGGCCATAGAAAGCACCCTCGCCCGGCTGGTATTCAAATTCCAGGCCGTTGGCTTTAATGGCATTGGCCAAGGCTGTCTCGGCCATATCCCAGGCTTCTTCAGTACCTACCCGCTTCTCAGGGCGGGTAGATAACTTGACGATAACATCATCAAACCCGAAGTCTTTGTACACTTCGTACAACATTTTGATGAAGTCGGCCACTTCGGCTTCGACCTGCGATTCCATACAGAAAATATGCGCGTCGTCCTGGGTAAAACCGCGCACGCGCATCAGGCCATGCAGGGAACCGGAAGGTTCGTTACGATGACAAGAGCCAAACTCGGCCAGGCGCAATGGCAGGTCACGGTAACTGTGCAAGCTGCTGTTGAAAATCTGGATATGACCAGGACAGTTCATCGGCTTGACGGCGTAATCACGGCTTTCCGACTGTGTCACGAACATATTGTCACGGTAGTTTTGCCAGTGGCCGGATTTCTCCCACAAGGTCTTATCCAGCACTGTCGGCGTACGCACTTCCTGGTAATCATATTCCTTGAATTTGGCACGCATATACTGCTCGACTTCCTGCCAGATCACCCAGCCACGCGGGTGCCAGAACACCATACCAGGCGCATCATCCTGCATATGATAGAAATCCAGCTGCTTGCCCAGTTTGCGGTGGTCGCGTTTTTCAGCCTCCTCCAGCATGTGCAGATAAGCTTCAAGCTCATCCTTGTTACGCCAGGCGGTGCCATAGACACGCTGCAGCATTTCGTTATTGCTATCACCGCGCCAGTAAGCGCCGGCCAGCTTCATTAGCTTGAACGCTTTCAGCTTGCCGGTATTGGGTACGTGCGGCCCACGGCACAAGTCGGTAAAACCACCTTCGCTATATAGCGAAACATCCTCATTGCTGGGGATGCTGGCAATAATCTCGGCCTTGTAGTGCTCGTTGATGCTTTTGAAGTAGGCCACAGCCTCATCGCGCGGCAACACCCTGCGCTCGACTTTTTCGTCTTTCTTGGCCAGCTCTACCATTTTCTTTTCAATGGCCTTCAAGTCATCCGGTGTAAATGGTCGCTTATAACTAAAGTCGTAGTAAAAGCCGTTATCAATCACGGGGCCTATGGTCACCTGCGCATCGGGGAACAGTTCTTTTACTGCATACGCCAGCAAGTGAGCGGTGGAATGGCGGATAACATCCAGGCCCTCTTCATTTTTGTCAGTGATGATTGCAAGATCCACGTCCTGCTCAATCAGGTAACTGGTATCAACCAGCTTAGCCTCTTGCCCTGGATGCGTGACTTTGCCTGCCAAAGCGGCTTTCGCCAACCCAGCACCAATATTCATCGCAACATCAGCCACGGTCACCGAAGTCTCAAAGCTTCTGGTGGACCCATCAGGCAAGCGTATTACAGGCATGTATTCTCTCTCGAAAGGTTAAAATCACTAATAAAACAAGCGCATGGCGCCGCTTTGTGACCAAACGAACATTATCGCACAGCGCGTGAAAAGTCTGCAACGGAACGACTCACCAAAGTTAAGCAGTGTGCATTAGAGCAGAGCTTTCTTAATTAACTGAGTATCAAAAACCGCGAAACTTATCGAAGAACAAAAAGCCACCTCGTTTGAGGTGGCTTTTAATATCTGGTAGTCGCGAATGGACTCGAACCATCGACCCCCACCATGTCAAGGTGGTGCTCTAACCAGCTGAGCTACGCGACTATAAATTCACAGCCATGCTGCAAATCAATAAGGTTGCGCATTCTATCCGAAAGCAGACTGATAGGCAATGGTATCAGGCCTATAATATCGCCATGAATCAATCCGCCCTCCTGCCTGCAAACATCACAGATCAGTTAATAGATGCGCTGGCTCAGCAGCACTATTGTGTCATTGACCAGTTTATTCCCGCTGACTTAATCGCATCCCTACGTGACCTGGCGCTGATGCGTCAGCAAGAGGGCCTGATGCATCAGGCAGGCACCAGTAAATCCGCGATCACTAACCCGGCCCTGCGCGGCGACCAAATCGCCTGGCTGGATGAAAATGATCCGCATCCGGCGCTGCGCCAATACTTTGCGTTACTAAGACGACTGCAACAGCTGGTGAATAGAAATCTGATGATGGGGCTTGACCATGTTGAAACACATTTCGCGATCTACCCGGCCGGTTCATCTGGCTATGCCACGCATATAGACCAATTCCACCAGCATAGCCCAGGCCCAGCGCCTGGCAGCAGAGCACTCACTTTGATTATCTATCTAAACGAGGATTGGCCAAAAGAAGCTGGCGGAGAATTACGTTTATATACCGCCCAGCACGCTGCGCCACCTTTGCCAGAAGCGCCTCATATCGATATTGCACCGATAGGCGGCAGATTGGTATTGTTTTTATCGGACAGATTCTGGCATGCCGTGTTACCGGCCAAGCAAGCCCGCATGAGTGTGACCGGCTGGTTTAAAACCCGTTAATTTAAACCCCGCTGACTACTGACCGATGGGCGCGTTATATATCGTTTCCGCTGTCAGACGGTTAAATATATCGATGCCGGGATAGCCATCCTGCGGAAGTTTTTGCGTAGCTTGGTAACGGCGGATGGCAGCCTGCGTTTTGCCACCGGGGAAGCCATCAGGCGTGCCGCTATCAAATCCTTTCGCATTCAGTGCTTCCTGCAATGTCCACATTTGCTGGTAACTCAGGGCTAGCGGCTCAGGTGGCATCGCCAGCGTATACATATCCTGCCGTAATTGCTGACTTAACAGGCTCACGCTCAGTGCATAATTCACCGAGCGATTCCATTGCATGATCACATCAAAATTAGGGAACACCATATAGGCAGGGCCATCAAAGCCCTGCGGCAAGATAATCGCTGCTTGCGGCAAACTCAGTGCACTGTCAGGCACGCCGACCACACCCAGCTTCACCCATTCACTCACTGGCTTATACAGCTGCAACTGTGCCTGGCTGTAATCAAACCCTGGCGGCAGTGCCACCAGCATGCTGATAGGTTTGCCCGCCTGCCAACCCGCCTGGGACAAGTAATTCGCAGCTGAACTGAATACGTCCGGGTAGGAACCCCAAATATCGATTTTGCCATCGGCATCGGCATCAACGCCATACTTAAGCAAAGTACTCGGCATAAACTGCATATGCCCGGTGGCGCCCGCCCATGAACCAGTGACCGGGCTATCATAACGGTGCTCACGCTCGACCACGCGCATCAGGTTAAGCAACTCGCGTTTGAAAAAATCGGCACGTCGCCCTTCATAAGACAAGGTCGCCAACGCGGAAGCCAGAGGAATATCCCCCATAAAGCCACCAAAATTGGTTTCCAGCCCCCAAAATGCCACCAGCACTTCTTTGGGCACCTGGTATAACTCTTCGACCACATACAGGACTCCCTGGTAATCCTGCAACATCTGTTTGCCTTTATTGACCACTCGCTGGTTGATGCGGCGGTTCACATAGGCTGAAAAACTGGTGACAAACTCCGGTTGTTTTCGGTCCAGCTCTATCACTCTCGGCAGGTAAGTCACCTGGTTGAGGGTGACGTCGACTGCTTGCGGCTCAATATGTAAAGCCAGCGCCTCTTGCTTTAGCGCCGCCACCCAGGCTGGAAAGCCTTCGCCATCATCCGCGCTGGTCAGCGCACTGCTTAACAGCAGCCCGGCCATAAGCAATGCTTTCAAGCTTGCACCTAATTTTTCCTGCATGGATGAATGAGACCTGGTCATCATTGAATGGCCGCCAATATAGCGGCGTAGCCTGCCTGGTAGTCGGCAAACTGTAACTTGAAACCGCTTTGCGGCAAAAACTGGCTGGTGATGCGCTTGCCTGATTGCGGCTGTAAAGGCGGCGTGTCCGGTAACGGCACTTGCAACCGGCCAGCCATCCACTGTAATACCTCATGCTGCAAGGCAGGCACGCCATCGGTGATTATGCAATGTGCTGGCAAAACCACGTCATTGGCGAGCAATTCATACAGATGCGCTACAGCACGCGCTACATCCAGCTCGTGAATACGGTTAGTCCAGTGCGCCTGTTTTGGCCAGCGGGCTTTATCCTGCACCGCGCGTAACAAATACAAGCGTTGCGGACCATAAATGCCTGACAAGCGCAAAGCAGAATGTCCGCAAGGTAACTCATACAGCAAACGCTCTGCATCCAGCATTACCTGCCCATCGGCGTCCGCGGGGGCTACGGCTGTACTGTCATCAATAAACTCACCCTGATGCTCGCCGTAAATGCCAGTGCTGGAGATAAAAAATACATGGCGTAACGCCGATTTCGACACATGTGCCAACACATTTTTCAAACCCTGCACATAGGTTTGCTGGTAAGACTGCCCTTCTACTGGCGCCAGGCAATACAACAGGATTTCAGGCTGCAATTCAGCAAGCTCGGTTAGCGATTCATCGTCAACCACATCCAGGTGCAATACCTGCGCGCCTTCCGGCACACTTTGCCTGGAACGGCGGACTATCGTCAGTTCGTGCCCATGCGTAAGGGTTTGCTGTGCAATCAAAGTGCCCAATCCACCACAACCTATCTGTAAAACTTTCATCAACAACCCTACTCTCTAAATGCTTAATTCCGCTGCCGGGTGCTGGCGCAAATAGCGTTCTGCCAACAACATGGCGGCCATGGTTTTACTATCCGTGATTTCGCCGTTTTCAATTGCCTGCATCACGCGTTCAAATGGCCAGATAAATACATCCATGGCTTCATCAATATCCCTGGCATGCTCTCCCAGCGTCAAGCCCGTGGCCATATAAATATGAATCACCTCATTCGAATAGCCAATACACGGATGCTGGATGCCTAACTTCACCCATGCATTGCCGCTGTAACCGGTTTCCTCCAGCAATTCGCGTTGCCCGGTCGTCAACACCGGCTCATCTGGATCAATCTTACCGGCAGGCAACTCTACAAATACCTGTTTGAGCGGATAACGGAATTGCCTTTCGAGCACCACGCCGCCGTCCTGCGTCAGCGCGACCACCACCACAGCCCCCGGGTGCGTCACATACTCGCGGCCACTGATCATGCCGTTCGGCAAGCGTGCCTGGTCGTAACGCACGGTCAGCATTTTCCCTTGCGCCAGAATCTCGCTGGAAACAGTGGTTTCAATTAAATGCTGGTCGTCTGGAAGATCACTTGCAGATGCTGTTGAAGAATTACCTTGTTGGGTCATGCCTTAAATTCCATACTACCTATACTGAATGTTTGAAAGTATTACAGTCGTTGACACTGCCGGATTGCAGCCCGGTTTTAAACCATTGCACGCGCTGCTCTGCACTGCCATGGGTAAAACTGTCAGGGACGGCATAACCGCGCGCCTGTTTCTGCAAGGTGTCATCACCGATCGCGGTGGCTGCACGCAGCGCTTCTTCAATATCGCCGTCTTCGAGGATACGGAACTGCTGGTTGGCATGATGTGCCCACACCCCAGCGTAGCAGTCGGCCTGTAATTCCAGCTTCACCGAGTAAGCATTGGCATCGGCTTCCGAGCCAGCCTGCTGCCTGGCCTGCTGCACTTTTTGTGAAGTCCCCAGCAGGTTTTGTACATGGTGGCCGACTTCATGCGCAATCACATAAGCCTGCGCAAAATCGCCAGGCGCCTTGAAACGCTCTTGCAGCTCCTGGTAAAAGCTCAGGTCGATATATACCTTCTGGTCAGCCGGGCAGTAAAACGGGCCCATGGCTGCCTGGCCTTGCCCACAGGCTGTTTGCGTGGCGCCACCGAAAATCTCCAGGTTAGGCGCGCTGTACTCCTTTCCTGCCGAGGTAAATAGGGTTTGCCAGACCTGCTCGGTACTCCACAATATTTTGGAGACAAACTTCACTTTCGGATCATTGCTATCCGCAGGGGCAGCTGAAGTTTGCGCAGCGGGTTGTGCTTGTTGCGCCAGGTTTAATACCAGGTTGGGGTCCACGCCAAAATACATCGCCACCAGTGCGATGGCAATCGTGCCTATGCCGATACTGCGGCCACCGATCAGGCCACTGCCACGGCTGTCTTCTACATGCTGACTATCTTCCAGATCATCTAAACGCATATGCTCACCCGGCCAAGTATGAAAAAGTATTGGATTATGAAAAATGTTGCGGGAATGTGATTACTTTAGCATGCAGCACTGATAAAATCACACCATGTTCACAGGGATTATTCAAACCGTCGGCCATATCGCCGACGTAGTCACACACGGCCACGATTGCGCATTACGTATCGAAGCTTCCGATTTATGCCTGCAAGATGTACAGCTGGGTGATAGCATCGCCGTCAATGGCGTATGCCTGACAGTCACCAGCCTGGACCAAAACACTTTCGAAGTCATGGCATCCAAAGTCACGCTGGAAGTCACCACCGGGCTGGGCAAGCCGGGGCCGGTGAATCTCGAGAAAGCCTTGCGGCTGGCTGACCGTCTTGGCGGGCATCTTGTCACCGGTCATGTAGATGGCGTTGGTACCATTACGGCTTTAGAACCCGTCGGCGAATGCTGGTTACTCAAAGTACGCGCACCGCATACCCTCAGTAAATATATCGCACAAAAAGGGTCATTATGTGTGAATGGCGTCAGCTTGACTGTCAATGCCATCACCCAGGATGAAGCCAGCATCAACCTGATTCCCCACACCATGCAACACACCATTATGCAGTTTGCCAAACCCGGAGATGCAGTGAATCTGGAAATTGATTTAATTGCGCGTTACGTTGAGCGCATGCAAGCCTGGGAGCAGGAATAATGTCGGCTCAGATCAGTACTATTGAAGCGATCATAGCCGATATCCGTGCCGGAAAAATGGTGATACTGGTGGATGACGAGCACAGAGAAAACGAAGGCGACTTTGTGATTGCTGCCGAATTCGTCACCGCAGAACATATCAACTTTATGGCCAAGTATGGCCGTGGCCTGATCTGCCTGACCCTGACCGAGCAACGTTGCCGCCAGCTGAACCTGCCTCCTATGACACGCAAAAACGGCACGCGTCTTGGCACAAACTTCACGGTATCGATTGAAGCGGCAGAAGGTGTGACGACGGGGATTTCGGCGGCAGACCGCGCCACCACAATTCGCGCGGCCATTGCCAAGAATGCCAAAGCCAGTGACATCGTCAGCCCGGGTCATATTTTCCCGATCGGCGCGATGAATGGCGGCGTGCTGGTGCGTGCCGGACATACAGAAGCCGGTTGCGACCTGGCACAACTGGCTGGTTGTGAACCTGCCAGCGTCATCTGCGAGATTCTGAAAGACGATGGCGAAATGGCGCGCCTGCCGGACCTGATGCAGGTGGCTGCCGAGCATGACATCCGCATAGGCACGATTGCTGACCTGATCCATTACCGCGCAGCGCATGAAACGCTGATCGAACGCAGTGCCGAGCGCAAAATTGAAACGGCTTTCGGGCCCATGCAGTTGATCGCATACCGTGACAATATCGCGCAGGAAACCCACCTGGTGCTGGTCAAAGGCGACCCGCAAACAGCCGAAGAAACCCTGGTGCGTGTGCATGAGCCTTTATCGATGATTGATTTGCTGGATAGCAGCCATCAATCACACAGCTGGAATCTGTTACAGGCCATGCGCACCATCAGCAATGCGCCTTGTGGTGTGATTGTGCTGATCAACCATGATGAAGATGGCCTGGGGCTCACTGACCGCATTTTGCGCGCAGACCAGAAAATCACCCTCAATCAGGAATTACGCAACTACGGCATAGGTTCACAGATATTGCTGAACCTCGGCGTGAAAAAAATGCGCCTGATGGCCGCACCGCGCAAAATGCCAAGCATGGATGGTTTCGGCCTGGAAATCACCGGCTACCTCAGCGAAGAAGAAGCGCCACCTTTATGAGTGAACAATTACCTTTGTCCGAGAGTAACGAACGATTAGACCTGACTGGCCAGATCCTCATCGCCATGCCAGCCATGCAAGACCCCTATTTCAGCAAAAGCGTGATCCTGATTTGCAGCCACGACAATGATGGCGCCATGGGCATGATCCTCAACCACCCGCTGCAACTCAATGTCGGCGACCTGTTTGAACAACTGGATATGGCGTGTGACGCCCCGCATCAACAAGACCGCCTGGTCCATTTTGGCGGGCCGGTGCAGGTCGAACGCGGCTTTGTGCTGCATACGCCTGCCACAGAATTCAACACCACACTGGAATTGTCCGAAGGGCTGGCGATGACTTCTTCCAAGGACATCCTGGAAGCCGCAGCCCGCGACGAAGCGCCGCAGGATATGTTTATTGCCCTAGGTTATACCGGCTGGTCTTCCGGCCAGCTGGAAGATGAAATCCAGGCCAATGCCTGGCTCACCTTGCCTCTGGAAGACCGCGAACATCTGCATAAACTTATCTTCACCCTGCCGAATGATGACAAGGTGCTATGGGCCATGCAGCAACTCGGGGTGGATTATGCCAACCTGTCCGAGGTGGCCGGGCATGCCTGAAGCGCTCAAGCACGGCAAGCAACCCCTGAATCAAAGCCACCTGCCTATCAGAGAACGCCGTTACCCTGACATTGACGGCACCGTGCTCGC
>DATHWT010000181.1:0-2533 GCA_035460345.1 Methylophilus sp.
GGCAATGGCAATGACGACCAGCCCGACCTGCTCCAGCAGCGTAAATAAAAATTTCATTCTTTTGTGAAACTCCCCGTGCTGCATGGCATTCCCTTTCTTTTCCAGTTAAATATTTTTACGTTGCCTGACTAATTTACATGCGCAGCTGATCAACTTTCTGCTCATACATGGCGATCACGCTGGCAAGGTATTCATGTGTTGGCAATTGCTGCAGGTAGGGCTGACCTTGCAACAAGATTTCCAGCGCAGGGGTTTTCAGGCCGACTTTCTCCAGCGTTTCGGCCATGCGGTAATAAGCCTCCACACAATCGGGATGATCGATAATGAGTTGTCGGTAAGCGATGATGGCGGTAGGTATATCGCCATGCTGCGCATATTGCCCGGCAATCGCTAAGCCATAGGCCGGGGTGGTTTCAAGCGCATCGGGCTCAATGGTTTTAAAGTGCGTGAGGATATTGCCGATTGCCGATTCCAGCGCATCGAAATCCGGCTTTTCATTGGCATCATAAATCGTGGGGAATGACGCAATGCTCTGTTGCATCTGCGCATAGCCTGCCTTGTCAAAATTCCAGGCTGCGGCAAAATCATCGTAGCCGTTGTAGAACACTTCTGACTTATCAAGCCCGCTTCCCGAGGCATAAATCACCGGGCAACCGCACAGCAAGGCCTCTACCGCTGCGGCGGTTTTGTGGTACACGATCAGCCCTTCCGCTTGCTGGTAAAGCCTGGCTAGTTCTTGCGGCGGCTTGGGGTAAGCCATGGAGATGACTTCAAATGGCCTGCACCAATCAGGGATGCTGTCGAGATCGGGCGCTACACGGTGCGAATACACCAGGAAGCCGGAGCGTTTAGTATTAGGGTCGGTAGGTGGCGTGAACAGGCTGCGGTCTACCGTTTGCACACGGACGCCCTCAGATGCTACCCAGGGGATAGCAAAGCTGTCGTCGTAATGCAGGATGTGTTCATCTTTATGGAAGCTGCCGAACCATGAGGTCTTCAGGAAGAAATTGGGTTTGTTCAACAAATAGCGCACCACGTTAGGCACCGCCAGCGGGTTGCCCATGACTACTTCAGGATAAATCGCGATTTGCAGCCTGTCTGCCAGCTTGTGCGCCTGGATAAGCTCGCTGTTGATTTGCGGCGTTTTGAGGTGGTCACTGATAATGGCAGAGGTCACATAGGCCTCGTAACCGGCCTTATTCAGGCGATCACAAAGGATATGCAGGCACTTGGTGCCGGATGAAAAATCACTGTAGTTGGGCGCCCAGATATAAAACACGGGCGTGGCATTTGCCCTGTCTTTAATCGGGTGCGGATCGCACTTGTTGCTTGCAGTTAAAGGCTGTTGCAATGCCTCCAATACTGCGGCCTGCAATGCGTCGGCTTTGTCCTGCTGGCTTTTCGCGACGGCCTCAAGATCAATCTCGAACTCGGCAGCTAATATATGGGCAGTCTCAGCTGTAAGGCCATGCTGCTGCCCGAATAACAAGGCTGAAGCGGCAGTGTCCACCGCGCCCGATTGCATGAGCGCATCGATGTAAGTCACCCAGAACTGTTCATTAGCCGGGCTTTCGGTAACCGCGATTTCCAGCCTCGGCAAAGCCAGCGCAGCACCTTTAAGTTCCGCCTCGATCACCCCCAGGTTATGGTTGGCCTCGGCATGTCTGGGCTGAATATTGAGGATTTCCAGGTACAGCTTGGTGGCGAGTTCAAGTTCACCTTCTTTTTGCTGATGCAGGGCCAGTTGCAAGACTTCATTCATCGCCTGTTGCAGTTCTAGCTCTTTTTGCGAAGTCTCGCTGAGGTAGCCTGCTACTTCATGCTTGGTGACTGCATCCCATTTATCCAGGTAGCGCGCATACTTTTGTCGCCACAACTGGCTGCCAAAAGCACCTTCGCTTTGGTGCGTAAGCCTGATGGGCCAGGTGCCTAACGTCAATCCGGCATTTCTCGCGCTACGGCAGAAATCCATGTCATAGAAATGGAAGTCAAACTGCGGGTCAAACTGCACGGCTTGTTCTCTTAGACTGCTAGGCTTTAAACTGCCAGCTCTAACTGCAAGAAACACACCATCCAGCAACTCACATTCATTGGGGGTTGGGCCAAAATCCAGCACTCGCCCGCCAGCATCCTGGCCATGGCCGACACGGCCACTCAGGTGTGCACCGGTATCCCAGTTAAATTGAATATCGGTAAAATTCCACGAGGGCTGGTTGGCTACCCTGCGCCGATTACCTGCCACGCCGAGTACATCAAAATGCTCAAGTCCGGCCAGGATGGCATCGAGGAAATTTGGCTCGTCTATCCATACATCGTCGTGCATGAATATCAGCACCGCATCATCTTGGGCCTGATCAATACGTTCATTAAATACTTCCGGCAGGCCACGCGTATTTTCAAACGCGATACTGGCGCTGATTCTGGCATCGTCCTTGAATCGTTGCAGTGACTGACCCAGGGCCGATTCATTCCAGAACTGTTGTTCTGACATCCTGGTGGCACTAACAATTTCAAGGCTGGTAATCTCAGGCTT
>DATHWT010000182.1:0-3123 GCA_035460345.1 Methylophilus sp.
CTGCAATATCCGCTTTCCATTTATCCGTCCACATCCTGACCATTTCCGGCATCATTTCAATATGGCATTGAAAGCCGATATGTTTACCAAACGCGTAGGCCTGATTTTCGCAATAGGGGCTAGCCAGCAGATGGGTAGCGCCCGCTGGCAAGGTAAAGGTTTCACCATGCCAGTGAAAGCTGTTAAAGCCCGGCAGGTCACCAAACCACTCTTTGGCTAACTGATTATCCAGTACCGACACTTCACCCCAGCCAATTTCCTTAACCGGGTTCTTAGTGATGGTACCACCCAGCGCCTTGCTGATCAGCTGGCCACCCAAGCAATGCCCTAACAAAGGCACATCTTTGTCGACAGACTCACGGATCAAATTCAGCAGAGGGGGGATCCAGGGCAAATCATCATTGACACTCATAGGCCCGCCCATCAGCACGATGCCGCTATAGGCCTCGACTGAATCTGGCACTGCTTCGCCTTTATCTATACGCACTTCGCACCATGGAATGGCATGTTGCGCTAAAAAAGTGCCTAAATAGCCTGCACCTTCGCAGCAGGCATGCCTGAAAACAACCACCGGTTTCATACGGACCCTTTTCGCTTCCTTTGCTTCTGACTAAATTTGCTTAAACTAAAGTGATTTATATTCACCAAGCAAGATTCCGTCCAGATTGTAGGGACCGATCGCATAACGCACCAGTCGCAAGGTCGGAAAACCCACATGCGCCGTCATTCTTCGCACCTGGCGGTTCTTGCCCTCGCTTATTTTCAGCTCCAGCCAGGTGGTCGGGATCGCTTTGCGCTCTCTGATTGGGGGATCTCGCTGCCACAAATGGGCAGGTTCTTCTATGATTTTGACCTGCGCCGGCTGCGTCACAAAGTCACCTAAATCAACACCCTGCTGCAATGGCATCAAATCTGCTTGTACAGGAGCACCTTCGACCTGCACCCAGTAGGTTTTGACTTCTTTGTGTTTGGGATGGCTTAAACGATGTTGCAAAGCACCGTCATCGGTTAAAATGAGCAATCCTTCAGAATCGGTATCCAGCCGCCCGGCCGCATATACGTCGGGAATCGGAATGTAGTCTTTGAGCGTCGCATGTTTCTCGTGAGGAGTGAACTGGCAGACGACGTTAAAAGGTTTGTTAAACAGTAACAACATGGAAAGCGCTATGTCAAAAATCAAGGTGCCAGCGATTGGCAGCAAAATCGTCGTGAATGCCGATAATACCCTAAATGTTCCCGACCAACCTATTATCCCTTTTATCGAAGGCGACGGTATCGGGCTGGACATTACGCCACCAATGATTAAAGTTGTCGATACTGCCGTGGAAAAAGCCTATGGCGGCAAGCGCAAGATTTCATGGATGGAAGTCTATGCCGGTGAAAAATCTACCACCGTATATGGCAACGATACCTGGTTATCTGACGAAACCATGTCTGTGCTGAAGGACTATGTGATTTCGATCAAAGGCCCATTGACCACACCAGTGGGTGGCGGCATCCGTTCACTGAACGTGACCCTGCGTCAGGAACTGGACTTATACGTCTGTTTGCGCCCCATTCAATATTTTGAGGGCGTGCCCAGCCCGGTCAAACACCCTGAAAAAACCGACATGGTGATTTTCCGTGAAAACACCGAAGATATTTACGCAGGCATCGAGTGGGCTGCCGGGACTGAAGAAGTCAAGAAAGTCATTAATTTCCTGAGCGACATGGGTGTGCGCAAAAAAATCCGCTTCCCTGAAGCATCTTCCATCGGTATCAAACCAGTTTCTATCGATGGTAGCAAACGCCTGATCCGCAAGGCGATTCAATACGCCATTGATAATAACCGCTCATCAGTCACCATCACACACAAAGGCAACATCATGAAATTCACCGAAGGTGGCTTCCGTGACTGGGGCTACCAGCTGGCTAAAGAAGAGTTTGGTGCAGAACTGATCGATGGCGGCCCCTGGTGCAAACTGCCTAACGGCATTGTAATCAAGGATTGTATTGCCGATGCGTTTTTGCAGGAAATTCTGCTGCACCCAGAGGATCACGATGTTGTTGCAGCATTGAACCTCAACGGCGACTACATTAGTGATGCACTGGCGGCACAGGTAGGTGGCATTGGCATTGCGCCTGGCGCCAACTTGAGCGACACCATCGCCATGTTTGAAGCCACGCATGGCACAGCGCCAAAAATTGCCGGTAAAAACCTCGCCAACCCAAGCTCTTTGATTCTGTCAGCAGAGATGATGCTGCGCCACATGGGTTGGATAGAAGCGGCTGATCTGGTCATCAGCGGTGTGAGCAAGGCAATCGCCAGCAAGCGCGTAACAGTAGACTTCTCCAGCCAGATGGAAGGCGCGACCCAAGTGGGTTCTGCCGAGTTTGGCGACGAAATCATCAAGCATATGTAAGCTGCGACGCGGGCTTTATTAGCGCCATGCGCTAAAGCAAGACCATAAAGCTATGGCATAACAAAAAACGGCTCACCAATGTGTGAGCCGTTTACATTTGGTGCCCCTAAACAATCATTATGCTTTTTGGATATTGCTTGCTTGCTTGCCTTTTGGACCTTCCGTCAAATCAAAGCTGACGCGCTGGCCTTCTTTTAAACTTTTATAGCCAGATTCAACGATTGCGGAAAAGTGCGCAAACAAATCGTCGCCGCCATCATCAGGCGTAATGAATCCGAAACCCTTAGAGTCGTTAAACCACTTCACGGTACCTGTTGCCATTTTACTTCCTTACTTTTTTTACTTATTGAAAGGGAGGCGCCCCAAAAGTTTGTCTCAAGTACTTAAGTCGCAATAAACAAGCTTTGCTTTACTTAAAGACGGCTACAAAAAACCTGAACGCAAACGCCTTAAGGACTTTATACATTTAGCATTATTTAAATGTCAAGTGTAATTTTTCATCTTTTCGCGAATTGTCGTAAATCTGGTTAAAATTTGTATAAATGCTGCACGAGAGTACGTCTTTTCTCTGATTTGATGACAGGTGATACAAAGTATACTTAGGAAAAAGTATTGTTGTATCAACACATTAACCGGATTAACTCGAGCTCAGATAACACTTTATGGCAACGCTTGGCAGTACACAAAAACTTGGTGGCATGGCGCGTACACTGGTGCAATC
>DATHWT010000183.1:0-16278 GCA_035460345.1 Methylophilus sp.
CTGGAAGGTTCAGACCAGCATAGAGGCTGGTTCCAGTCCAGTTTGTTGACTGGTTGTGCGATCGATGGACATGCACCTTACAACGCTTTGCTGACGCATGGTTTTGTGGTGGATGGCGCCGGGCATAAAATGAGTAAATCCAAAGGCAACGTAGTGGCCCCACAAAAGGTGATGGATACCTACGGTGCCGATATCCTGCGTTTATGGGTCGCTTCCACAGATTATTCCGGTGAGCTGACCATCAGTGATGAAATCCTGAAACGGGTAGCGGATGGCTACCGCCGTATCCGTAACACCTTGCGTTTCCTGCTTTCTAACCTGGCGGATTTTGATGTCAATAAAGACATGTTGCCGGTTGAGCAATGGCTGGAAATCGACCGTTACGCCTTGCATCTGACGCATGAATTGCAGGCAGGTATCCTGGCGGATTACGATAAATACGAATTCCACCTGGCGGTGCAGAAGTTTGTTGGTTTCTGCTCTGAGGACCTGGGTGGTTTCTACCTGGATATCCTGAAAGATCGTTTGTACACCAGCGGTGAAACTTCGCATGCGCGTCGTGCAGCGCAAAGTGCGCTGTATCACATCACGCATGCGCTGATGCGTTTGATGGCACCTATCCTGAGTTTTACTGCGGATGAAATCTGGCAGACACTGGGCCTGGATGCAGTGGCGACCGTGTTTGAAGAAGACTGGTACGCTTTGCCAGCACATGGCTTGAGCGAGACGCAATTGCAGCATTGGCACACGCTGATTGATTTGCGCGGCCAGGCCGCCAAGGAAATCGAACTGTTGCGTGGTGAAGGGAAGGTTGGTTCATCCCTGCAAGCAGAACTTGAATTCCATGTGGCGGGTGAAGTGTTTGAGGCGCTTAACAGTCTCGAGGATGACTTGCGCTTTGTCACCATCACTTCTGCGGCGACCACTTATCAGGTGGCCGATGCTACTATGCAAAAAATCCTGGTCAAACCAAGTGCCTACCAGAAGTGTGACCGCTGCTGGCACTACCGTGCCGATGTAGGCAGCGATGCCGCGCACCCAAGTATTTGCGGCCGTTGCGTAAGTAATCTGTTTGGTAATGGTGAAGTGCGCAAATATGCGTAATGCCTCTATACGCAATGCAGGGTCGGCAATGCCGTGGTTTGTCTTGAGCGCAATTGTGATTGTGCTCGACCTGTATACCAAACACCTGGTCCAGCAGGCGTTTGTCTATGGTGAACATGTGCCTGTCACTGGCTTTTTTGATTTGGTGCGTTATCACAACACCGGTGCGGCATTCAGCTTTCTCGCTAATGCCGGTGGCTGGCAGCACGGGTTTTTCACAGCAGTATCTACCCTGGCATCGGTGGTGATGGTGTATCTGCTGGTCAAACATTCACAGAAAACGCTGTTTTGTTTGGGCATCGCTCTGGTGTTAGGCGGCGCACTTGGTAATTTGTATGACCGCCTGACCTTGGGGTACGTAGTAGATTTTCTGCTGTTTTATTATGAGCAATGGGCGTGGCCTGCTTTCAATGTGGCTGATAGTGCCATTTGTGTTGGCGTCGGTATGTTGGTGCTGGATAGTTTTAAGAATCCTGGATAACAGGCAACATTACTACAGCGTCACCAGTTGGTGAAAGTGAGTGTGTATGCAAGGACTGAATTACACTTTTACTGATGTCATCAAAGTCTGGCGTGGTAGTAAAAGCATTTGGCATTACGTCAGTTTGCCTGAGCATATGTCTGACGAAGTCCGCACGCTAAGCCAATATCATCAAACCAAGCGCCGCGGGTGGGGCGCAGTCAAAGTCGAAGTGACTGCCCTGGATCAACAATGGCAAACGTCACTTTTCCCGGTGTTTGAAGGTGGCCGTTATGCACTGTTTTTAAAAGCGGATGTACGAAAAAAGTTGGGCATGGCGGTTGGTTGTGAAATCACCGTCACATTGAAAGTGACGTTTTAAGCGCTAAGCCGGTTGTTCATCTGTCCTGTCAGATTTCAAGAGTGCCTGAATGTTTTGAATTGGCATGGGTTTTCCAAGCAAAAAGCCTTGAATACAATCGCAGCCGATAGTGCGTAAAAAGTCGAGTTGCGCCTGGGTTTCTATTCCTTCTACCACCACTGAAATCCCTAATATGCCTGCAGTTTTAACAATAGTGCTGACAATTTCACTATCCGAGCTGCTATCTGGCACATCCACCATAAAAGCACGGTCAATCTTGAGCTCGTCAATTGGCAGGCGTTTCAGTTTAAACAATGAAGAATTACCGACGCCAAAATCGTCCAGTGACACGCGCACGCCCATCGCTTTTAATTGATTGAGGATTTCGAGTGCTTGCTCTTCATGTTCAAATACTGCGCTTTCGGTGATTTCCAGCGTAATACGTCCTGGAGCGATGGCATGTTGTTTTAAGTGACTGGCCACGCGTGAAGGCAGTTGATGATCGCGGAATTGGCGTGGGGAAATGTTGATGGACAGCCCCGGCGCTTGATCATTTTCATATGTCAGTGATGATAAATGGCGGATGGCTTCAGCGATGACCCATTCACCAATCGGCAGGATCAGCCCGGACTGTTCGGCATATGGAATAAATTCAATTGGCGAGATAATATCGCCCTTGCTGTTTCTCCAGCGGATAAGTGCTTCTATATTGGCGATGTGAGGTTGCTGTTGTTTATCCAGTTTGAATATCGGCTGGAAGACCAGAAAGAACTCCTGTTTTTTAATGGCTTTGCGCAATTGCACATCCAGCTTAAACCGGTTTTGTGCCTGCTTGGTTTGCTCTTTGCAATAAAACAAAAATAGCTGTTCAGTAGAGCATTTGGCGTGAGCCAAAGCAGTATTGGCACTGCGCGCCAGCTGGTCTGCATTCTCTGCGTCGCGTGGGTAGACACTGATACCAATGCAGGCATCAAGTATCAATTCATGACCTTCAATCATCACAGGTTTATGGACGATTTTGCATAGATTATTGGCCAGCCTTAGCAACTCGGCATCTGAATTGTGCTGGGTGATAATCAAAGCGAATTTATCGCCATGCACGCGGCCTAATTCACCACTTTCATTAGCGATGTATTGCAAACGTTGGGATATCTCGATCAAAAACAGATCGCCTGCGCGATGGCCAAAGCTGTCGTTAATACTTTGAAAGTGCCTTAAATCGATCATCATTAATGAGACCATCCCGCTCTCGCTGGCTGCATTAATGATGTTATGTTCAAGCAAGCTCAGCATGGTGATGCGGTTAGGTAGCTGTGTCAGCGGGTCCAGGCGCGACAGTTGCTGGTATTCCAGTTCTTTTTCCGCCAGCTTTTTCTCGGCGCGTAATAACCGCTCACTTTCATTTAACAATATGCTTTGCCTGAGTGCGGAAAAAATAAGGATAGAAACGACTGAGCCGATGGCGATGTGATAGGCATATGGGTGCGGGCCGCTTTGCCACCATATCTGTATTAATGTGCTGATACTGAAGATAAACGCAATCACGGGAATCCAGCCGCGTAGCCGCCTGCACTGGCGATGATAGGTTGTTTTTTTGGCGATGCGTACCTGCCAGCCATAGAGACCGCTGCCTATCATTAAATCAGCGACCGAGAAGCCGTAATTTATATAAAGGCTGGTTTGATGGATGTGATTTAGCGCATTTAAATTCCATTGCATCCAGCATATTCCCAATAGTGCCAGCCCGGCGCTCACCAATAGCCAGGGTAGCATGCACACTGGCCTTAAATAGGGAATTAACAGCAACGAAACCATGGACGCACTCAGCATGCTGGCGGGGTAAGCGGTGAGGATGGCAAGTTGAAACAGGCTGACTTCGGACGATTTGGGTAAGTATGCAATCAGCACGTAGCCAAGTATTGCGATGCTGAATGCCATTGTATCTACAGTAAATGCCCATGCTTTTGAGCGTGAGAGCTGGGTTCGTAACGCGATAATGAAGCCAACGATAAAACAGGGGCCCATCAAAGGGTAAAAAATATCGGACTGGGCAGGAAAGTGCGCTTGCTGTGAGAGCACTTCAAATATCCACATCACGCCACCCGTAAAGTAGAACAGGGTGCCAATCACAAACCAGCCTTTAGAGGGGCGATGGGTAGTATTCGCGCGAAGATATCCCAACATGGCCAATATCAGGCAGGCTGCATTGGTGGTAAGCCAGTGAATATTATCCAGCCACAGCGACATTTTTGGGGTGGCGTGGATGGTTGCTAACAGGCAGATAATTGTTATGGATAAAGCAACAACAATAACTTTACGAAAAAGTGTCATGTAGGCCCCTTGTTTTGCCAATTCTAACAAGGGGTTAGAAAAAAACTAGTCTTTCTTGATAAATAACTTTACGGTATTAATCAGCACAAAACATAATGCGCCAGTGAGGATACCAACTCCTGCATTCACGAGTAAAGACCATGGTAACGCCAGTCCAGCCAGCGGGTGCAACGCCGGGATGCCATGCGCAATAATGCCGCCACCGACCAGGAACATGGCGGCAGTACCCAGTATGCTCAGCAAGCGCATCAGGTATGGCACGACCGACACCATGCCCCAGCCAAGTTTGCGGTTTAGTTGTGGTAACAAGCCCTGGCCCTGACGTTGCATCAGCCATAAGCCGATATCATCCATTTTGACAATAAATGCAACCAGGCCATACACGCCCACCGTCATCAGCACGGCAATCACCGACAGCACCAGGATGCGTTGGGTCAGCGCCGCTTCGGCCACCACGCCCAGCGAAATGACGATGATTTCAGCTGACAGGATAAAGTCGGTGCGCACCGCGCCTTTCACTTTTTCTTTTTCCAGTGCGGCCAGGTCAGCCTGCGGGTCTTGAGTTGATTCTTGCACAACTTTTTTATCTGCCGCGTCATGTTTTGCATGCAATGTGTGCCAGACCTTTTCAAAGCCTTCGTAGCATAAAAATGCGCCGCCCAGCATGAGCAAGGGCACAATCAGCCAGGGAATAAAGGCGCTGATCAGCAGGGCGGCGGGTACCAGGATCAGTTTATTGAGGAAAGAACCACGCGCGACCGCCCACACCACCGGCAGCTCCCGTTTTGCTGCAATGCCTGTGACTTGTTGCGCGTTGAGTGCCAGGTCATCACCCAATACCCCGGCTGTTTTTTTGGCCGCCACCTGGCTCATGACGGAAACGTCATCGAGCATGGTGGTAATGTCGTCTAATAAAGCAAGCAGGCTGGAAGCGGCCATGAAACATTCCTGAACAATGACAAAGATTGCTTATTCTACGTGATTCCCGCTAGAATGGCCGGATGCAGAACTCGGGTACTCAGCGTTTGATAGCGCGGCTGGCCATCATGGCCATGCTGCTGGTCAGCCTTGTGCCTACCCTGAGCCTGGCCTTACCCATGCAACAGGGCAACAGTTTCATCGGGCAGATTTGCTCAACCCAGGGTAACAAATTGCTGGTGCAGGTGACGACTACGCAGGGAAAACAGCTGTCAACGCTGATAGATTACAAGCCATCGCAAAAACCGGTTTCCATCAGCCACCATCTTGATCATTGCCCGTTCTGCAATATGGCGCTGGACCACGTGACCTTACCTCCGCACAGCCCTGCCTACATCCTGTTTCAGCAAGCGCAGGCCGAGATTGCTTTAAGCGAATACCACTCTCCTGTCACTTCCAGTTTTTACTCTTCTGCGCACACTGCGCGCGCACCACCCCTGGCTCCACACTCAATCTAGTCCCGTCCGTATCCCGGCCGGATTCTGAGTCATGCCTGTCTCACAGGCATAGAGGAGTCATCTCATGATCGTTATCAACCTACAAGCAATGATATTTGCCAAACAGGTGGAGTGGAAACGCCACATCACCCTCAAAGAAATTGCCGAATCTACCGGCATCAGCCGTATGACCTTGCACCGTATGGTCAAAAATCCTGTTTACAACGCGTGTACTGAGCATCTGGATAAACTTTGCACTTATTTCCATTGTGATATTGGCGCACTGATTCGCTGGCAACCAGACGAATCGGCCAGGCAGGTATTTGCCGCCTGAGGCGAGAGCATTCACTCCGCTGGCCAGCCACTGCCTGGCGAAGTGAATGGCCCATCCATCACAATAAGGAAAAATCCGTAATGAAAAACACAAAAAACGGCTTGGTGATTGCCCCGGCCTTCAATTACCTTGCATCAATATTGACGGCCGCACTGGCGATCCTGCCACCGCTCGCGTATGCCGATCACAACGACGCGATTGAGCTGGATGATATTAATGTCACCGGAACCGTCGATAGCCGCATAATCAAACATCCTGCCACAGTAGAAACCTATACGCGTGCGCAGATTCAGGAATCAGTAAACGCGACCACTTCACAACAAACGCTCAAATACCTGCCCAGTTTCCAGGTGCGTGAGCGCTATATTGGTGACCGCAATGGTCCATTAGCAACCCGTACCACAGGGACGCTGTCCAGCGCCCAAACCATGGTGTATGCAGATGGCATTCTGCTGTCTAATTTGCTGGGCAATTCTTTCAGCTTTCCACCTCGCTGGGGCATGGTCAGCCCGGAAGAGATTGAGAGCGTAAGCATTTTATATGGCCCGTTTTCAGCGTTGTATGCGGGCAACTCATTTGGTGGGGTGGTGAGCATGAACACGCGCATGCCAACCAAGTTTGAAGCGCATGCGACAGCACAGGCATTTGCACAGCATTTTGAATTGTACGGGACCGATAAGACTTTTAGGGGTAATCACGAGACTGCTTCTGTTGGCGATAAGGTCAACGATTTGAGTTTCTGGCTGGGTGTGGACCGTTTGGAAAACGAGAGCCAGCCGATGCAGTTTGCCAATGCATTGCGATCAACGACAGCGCCCGGCGGGTCGCCGATTGTGACTGGGGCGTATCTGGACCGAAATGAAAGAAACCAGGACAGGGTGACATTTGGTACGACGGGTAAAGACAGTACCGAGCAATTGAATGTCAAACTCAAGGCCGCTTATGATATCAGCCCGACTGTGCGTGCTACCTATACTTTAGGTTTATGGGATTTGGATAGCCGTACCGATGTAGATAGTTATATTAGGGATGCTGCCGGCAACCCGGTGTATAACGGCCGCGTCAATTTTAATGGTCAACGGTACGATGTCACTGGGTTTAGCCCGGCTAAGGTAGAGTCCTTTCATGTGATGCAGGCGATTGATTTAAAAAGCAATGGCAAAGGTTTTTTTGACTGGAACCTGACACTCTCTGACTACGATTACCAAAAAGACAAAAATAGTAGTGCGAACGCACCCTCTACCGGCACCACCGCAAATGGTAATCCTTACCTTAATCGAACAGGGCGGGTAACGGACATGAATGGCACCGGGTGGACAGTGCTGGATGCGCGTGCCACCTTACGCCCCACAGATGGGCATGGTGATAAGCATGAGATTGATGTGGGCTACCATGTAGACCGGTATACGCTTAAAAGTGATACCAATAACACCGCCGATTGGTCGACAGGGAACAAAGGGTCGCTCAATGCCAGCTCTCAAGGCCAGACGCAAACACATGCGGTTTATGCGCAAGATAAATGGCAATTGAATCCGGCATGGGCGGTCACGCTCGGCGGGCGTTTTGAGCACTGGGAGGCAAGTGACGGAAGTAATCAAACGACCACAGGGGCTGGTTTGCAGACCAGTCGCTATGCAGATAAAACGGATAATAAATTCTCACCCAAGCTTTCGATCAGCTTTGAGCCTGTGCCTGAGTGGGGCTTCAGGGCAGCGTTTGGCCAGGCATTCCGTTTCCCTACCGTGAGCGAGCTTTATCAGCAACTCACAACCGGCACCGCACTGATACAAAATAATCCGGATTTAAAGACAGAAGAAGTGATTTCAACTGAGCTGACCGCAGAGCGAAGATTCTCGACCGGGCTGGTGCGCGCCAGTTTCTTTCATGAGAACAAGTACGATGCACTCGTCTCTCAAACCACGACCAATGGCAATCCGGTCCCGTTTGGTACAGGCACATGTACGGCTGGCGCAGCTGGCTGTACCTTCATCCAGAATATCGACCATGTACGTACTTACGGCCTGGAGCTGGCCAGTGAATGGCAGGATGTGGTTGTACATGGCCTGGATTTAATGGGTAGCGCCACGTTTACCCATGCCGAGATTGTTGAAAATGAAGCCAATCCGCAGTTTGAAGGTAACAAGCCCTTACGCATCCCGAGGGCGATGTTCAAAGGCGTGGCAACCTATCACCAGGGCAGCGATATCTCTTACAGTTTGGCAGCGCGTTACAGTGGCAGGCAGTATTTTTACCTGGATAACAGTGACAGCAACCCGGATGTGTTTGGCGGCGCAAGCAAGTTTTTTATCATGGATGTGAAAGCCAATTACAAGTTTGCCAAACGCTGGACAGCCTCTGTAGGCGTGGACAACCTGAATAATTACAAAGCCTATATCTTCCATCCCTACCCGCAACGTACCGGCTATGTGCAGGTCAGGTTTAATTACTGAGCCAAGGCGCACAGAGATTGGATGACATCATGAAGTTACGTCGCTGGCCTGCCCATCAAGTGGTGTGGCGTTGGCATTTTTACGCAGGGTTATTCTGTATCCCTTTTATTTTATTGCTGTCTGTCACAGGTGGCATCTATTTGTTTAAACCACAGGTAGAAGCGGTACTGGATACACCCTATGAAAAGCTGGTGCTGACAGGGGCTGTTGCCCCTGCCTATCAACAGGTGGAAGTAGCACTCCAGGCTGTGCCGGGATCCATATTGCATGCTTATGAATTGCCGGTTAATACGCAATCGGCAGTGCGTGTATTAGTCAAACAGGGGAAAGTCACTTCACGCGTGTATATACATCCGCAGACGCTACAAGTTCTGAATATTGCCCGCGAAGATACCAAAGTGATGCGCGTGATGCACGAGCTACATGGCAACCTGTTGCTGGGCGCACGCGGATCCTATCTGGTAGAGCTGGCGGCCTCCTGGGCGATTGTGATGGTGATTACCGGTTTGTATTTGTGGTGGCCCAACACTGGGCAAAGTCTGGCCGGGGTGGTTTATCCGCGTATACGCAAGAGCAACAAAGTGTTTTGGCGTGATCTGCATGCGGTTACGGGCTTTTGGGTTTCCATTTTTACATTGTTTCTGCTGGTTTCCGGGCTGCCATGGACCAAATCATGGGGCGGCATGCTTAAGGAAATTCGGCAAGTGCAAACGATGAACGCCGATGCTACCCCTGTAAAAACGCAGCCACAAGACTGGACCATTGGCGGAGTAGCCGTCAGCGAGCACGCCGCGCATGAAGGGCATGCGATGACATCGCATGCAGCTGCGCATGCACAAGACGATTATCAACTGTTGGATAAACTGGTGGCTACGGTGACGCCATTACACTTGGCACCGCCGGTACTGATTGCACCTCCCTCAGAAAAGTCTGCCAATTGGACAGCACGCTCCGATGCGCAAAACCGACCCTTGCGCGTCAACATCAGCTTCGATGCGAATGGCAATATGGCAACCAGGGAAAACTTTGCCGACAGGCCCTGGCTGGATCGCGTGATCGGTTTCGGGGTTGCGATACATGAAGGGCAATTATTTGGATGGCTGAATCAGGCGCTGGGAGCACTGACTGCTTTAGGTTTGGTATTGCTTTCTATCAGCGGCGTTGTTCTTTGGTGGAAACGTCTAAAGAACAAATCTTTATTACGTACATTCGGTGCGCCACCAGGGCACAGGCAGACGGCCCCTTATACATGGAGCATGATCATGGCAGTGCTTGCTTTGGGGTTGCTGTTGCCGTTTTTTGGATTGTCATTATTGTTCATGCTAGTCATAGAGCGCTGGGTCATGCCTTACTTTCCAGCGTTGGCTAATTACCTAGGTTTGCGGAGCGCTACATGATATTGCATCCTCGAATCCCTCCTGAGTATCAAAAATAGCTATGGCGAAAGCCAAGATAAATACAAGATAAATAATGGCAGTTATTTTAAATGCCCTATCACAGTTTGTTAAATTGAAAGGTTGAACCATGCAGTCTTACTTCAAAAAAGGGTTGGTCATTGTCAATATGATTTGTTTTACCGCGTTAGCGCATGCAGAGGTGAAAATTACCAATGCGTGGGTAAAGCCAACCGTACCAGGGCAACCTGTTGCCGGCGCTTATATGACGCTTGTTTCTGATAAAGATGTCGATATCGTAGCAACACAGTCCCCGGTCGCGGGCAAAGCCGAGATTCACTCCATGTCTATGGAAGGCAATATCATGCGGATGAAAAAACTGGAGCGTTTAAAGCTTAAGGCAGGGCAGGCAGTAGCGTTAAAACCGGGCGGGTTTCATCTCATGCTGATGGAGTTGAATCACCAGATTAAAGAGGGAGAGACCGTCCCTATCAGTTTGGTCACTCAGGATGGGAGCGGAAAAAAGGCAACGATAACGATCAAAGTCGTTGCCACTGTGCCCAAAACGAGTGAGTCCGCATCAGATGTACATATGCACCACTGAGATTCAAACTTTAAAAGTGCACCAGATAAAAAGGAATTATTCTAGTCTGATTGGTATATGTCAGATGCCCGTACACGCAATGTACGGGCTGTATACGAGTCAAACAGGGTGGCTAAACGCTGGTGACTTTATCTATGAAATAGCTGGTGCGCTGTTTCTGGCGCAGCATTCTCTGCAGGATATTCGGTAACTGATCCGGTTTCAGGCATTGGATAATGTTGAGGTCCAGGGTTTCGCGCAAGTCGATGATTTCGCCATCTTCTTCATTGCTATCGTTGAGCAACTGGATAAAAGGGCGCAGAGGTTGTTGCGGGTTAGTGGATAGCACAGTCGCCAGTTTCTGGTCGGACAGGCGGACGACACTGCCCGGTGGATAAATGCCCAGGCACTTGATAAAGCGGCGCAAAATAGTTTGATCAAACTGGTGGCGCTGTTGTGCAAACATCATGCTCAGAGCTTCATAAGGTGTTTTTGCCAGCGCAGCGTTGGAGGGATTGCACAAGTTGTCGTACATGTTCGCAATAATCAGGATGTGCGATAAGGGATCGATTTCATCGCAATGCAAGCCTTTTGGGTAGCCGCTGCCATCGGCAAACTCATGATGCTGACCAATGATGGACAGTATTTTTTTCGGCACTGACACTTCTTTCAGCATGTTCAGGCCCAGCAATACATGGGTCTGGTAAATCGCTGTTTCGCGCACGGTCAACGGGTCTTTTTTCAGTAGAATCTTGTCGCTGATCTGCCGTTTGCCGATGTCATGCATGATTGCGGCCATGCCGAGAATGATGGCATCTTCATCGCTGACATTCAGGTTTTTCGCCAGCAGCATGGAAAGCACCAGGATATTCAGCTCATGCTGATAATGCTGGTCACCAATGCGGTGGCCGTTCATGGCGTGAATCGCAATATCACCTTCGGTCAGCGTGCTGGCCACCAGGTCGAGCACCACATTGGATGCCATACCATACGCCTGGTCGGGATGCTCTACCGACATTTTCTGGATGTTCCACACATCTGAACTGGCCTTGAGGAATTTTTGCTCGCTTTCGGTAATGGCGTGTTTGAGCGCCAGTTGTTGTCTTTGCGCCTGACTTAATTCCGGGCTATCGTCTATCACTTCCAGTTTGGTTGAAAAAGCCTTTCTTAAAGGGAATTCAACCACATTGTCATTTTTGCTGCTGGTTCTCAGCGGGGTGCTGGAGCTGCGGCGCGGGTCATAACGCAACTGCGTCAGCCCCAGGGATCTAATCGTTTCAATCTGCGATTCGTCAGTCACTTTAAAGTTGCTGATGGAGAACGGATGGTCCATCCATCCCAAATCCAGATGGATGTACAGTCCAATCTGGAGTTGTTCTATATCGATATAAAAAGTATCGGAGGCGTGATTAGGCATGGCGTTTTATTTTTCTTTGATTGTTTAACACTAATAACTGCAAAAAGTCGTCCGAGTTGACCGGGTAGGCATACAAATAGCCTTGCGCCGTCTGGCAACCCAAACGCTGTAAAAATTTTTCCTGTTCTTCTGTTTCTACTCCTTCAGCAACAACGGTAAATCCTAACTGGGTGGCCATCGCATAAATGGCACTGGTAATGGCCGCGTCATCTTTGTCATCCGGCAAATCCTTGACAAAGCTGCGGTCAATTTTAATCTGGTCTAACGGTAAACGTTTCAAGTGCGACAGCGATGAATAGCCGGTGCCAAAGTCATCAATCGCAATGCTGATACCCAGTTTCTTCAACTGGTTAAAGGTATCCACCACATGCTGCGTATGCTGCATCAGCGTGCTCTCGGTGATTTCCAGCTCGATGATGGCCGGGTCGCAATCGCTTTCCATCAAAATGCCATACACGGTATCGGCAAACTTGCTCTTCATGATCTGCACAGCAGACACATTGATGGCGATTTTCTTGAATTCAGGATGCCGTTTGTGCCAAGCATGTGCCTGACGCACAGACTCACGCAATGCCCACTCACCTATGCTTAAAATCAGGCCGGTTTCTTCCGCCAGCGGAATAAATTTCATTGGCGGGATCAAGCCCTGAGTTGGATGCTGCCAGCGTATCAGCGCTTCAGCGCCGATAATGATGCCGGTATTCAGATCAATCTGCGCCTGGTAGAACATTTTGAGCTGTTTTCTCGATAACGCCTGGCGTAACTCGGTTTCCAGCTGGAAGTGTTCCACCGCATTGCGGCTCAGCGCGGCATCGTAGAATGACACATGGTTTTTGCCATTATTCTTCACCTGGTACATGGCGAGGTCGGCGGCTTTGATCAGGCCTTCCACATCGCTGGCATCATGCGGATACATGGAAATACCAATGCTGGCACCGATAAATATTTCATGATGATCAATCATGAACTGGCGCTTGAGTGTCTCCAGGATGTCTTGTGCTTTTTGAGCAGCATCTGCCTTGCTGTGCAGGTTTTCCAGCAAGACGATGAACTCATCCCCGCCCAGGCGGCCAACAATATCAGACTCACGTAAAGAATCCTTGATGCGCTCGGTTACGCCCAGTAATAACTGGTCTCCTGTGTAATGGCCGAGGCTATCGTTAATATTCTTGAACCTGTCCAGGTCAATAAACAATACCGCCGCTTGCTGCTCGTTACGGTTCGCGCGTTGAATCGCATGCGTGAACAAATGATGGATCAACCTGCGGTTAGGCAGGCCGGTCAACGGATCATGGTTGACCAGCGAGTTGAGTTGCACTTGTGAGCGCTTCATCTCGGTGATATCAGCAAACACCCCCACGTAATTGGTAATCGCGTTGGCATGGTTGCGTACGGCGGTAATCGTCATCCACTCGGTATAACTTTCGCCATTTTTGCGCACATTCTCAATTTCGCCAGACCATTTCCCATGACGCTTGAGGGCACCGAACAGGCCACGTGGGCGCTGGCGGAAAATTTGCGGTTTGAATCCCAGCACTTCAGATTCATCAAAGCCGGTGATCAGGGTAAAGCCCTGGTTGATGCCGACCAGTTCACCGGAAGGATTTACGATCATGATGCCTTCAGTGGTGCTGTCGAAAGCAATTTTAGCCAGTTTCAGGCTTTTGCCTGTTTGCTCGCGGTCAATGGCTATGCTCAAAGTACGGCCTATCGCCATCAATGAACCTAATTCCTGTGAGCTGGTGCTTTCGGCATCGAAACAACGTTCAATCACCATCGATCCCCACCACTCGTGGTCTATCATCAGCGGCACAATCACCAGGTTGACGGTGTCATGCGACTTGAGCAGGAAACGTTCGTCTTCCGGCAGTGTATGTGCATCGCACATCACCGGTTGCCCTTTGGAGAGCAGGTCATGCCAGCGTTTTAGCTCGGGTGTGAGGAATGAAATCTTTTCCCAGTGCTCGTAAGTAGAGTGGAAACCATTAGTGGCCCAGTGAAACAGCGCTTTGGAGCGTGTCTCGGATTTTTTGCGTGCTGTGGTCGTATGGTGTTGCAGCAAAGTCGCGCGGCTAAAGCGGAAGGACAGGCAGCATTGCTGCAATACGTTTTCTGCCACGGTGTGCCAGCGTTCAGCGGAATGCAGCATCCAGTCGCATGAGATGAGGGTATCCAGTACCGCGCTGCGGTTCAGCAACTGGTTTTCGATAAACTTCTGCTCACTGACATCACGGGCGACCGTAATCAGGTGGCTGGGCTGCTCGCCCTGATCGAAATAAGCGGTTTTATTCACTTCCAGCGTTTTATAGCCACCCTGTGGCAAGTGCACCAACTCTTCATTATGGTAAGACTGGCGTGTTTGCCAGACCGTCTGGTCAGACTTCTCGTGATGTTCAAAACTGTTGCGGAATACCGGGTGCAAGGTGTCGGCAATTTGCAGATTATTGAGGAACTCGTAATCGAAATTATCAATCTGGAAAGTGTTCAGCATGCGCTGGTTAGCCATCATCCAGCGATTATCATGGTCTTTGATCGAAATCAAGTCCGGGCTCATCTCAATCAGCGAATGCACGATGGATTGCATATGCACTAATTGCTCGGCCAAGGCATTCTCCTGCTGTTCCAGCAGCAGGCCAATCGCACGTCTACCATGTTGGGCATAGAACAGACGGCATTTAAATGCAAGATTCAGGTTATTGATACGGGTGTGCAGGGTCACTGCGGTCTGGTTGTCACGCATGGCTTGTACCAATGCCTGGCGCATGTCTTTAGGCAAAGCGTCTACGCTTTCGCCCAGCAGTTTTTTTGCCATCTCGTTGGCAGCCACGCACTGTGCCCGGCGGTTGATTGCCAGCATGGGCATATCAGGCATGCTGGCCGCCAAAGGCTGTAGCCACGCTGTGCTATGATGATCAAAGGTTGCTTGCATATCCATAAGTTTTATTGCTATCCGACAGTCGTCGTCATTCGTCCAGTTATTTGGGTTAACGGCGTCTGGCACTCTAACTTTAGCAGCTTTGTCATTTGTAAAGAATTATATTTTTTAATATATTTAAGTAAGGATTTTGATCGGTGAAATGGCTGATTAGCGGGTTGTTTGTACTGTGCAGTTTTTGTGTGTTGAATCAGGCCGGTGCGCATGACGTGCATACAGAACATGCTGGATCTAGCCTGGCTGTCAGCCTCGCTACTGATGCCGATGGCCGGCTCTGGCAAGCACGTGCGAGTAAAGGGCAGGTCTGGGTTTCATTCAGTGAAGATGCCGGGCAACATTTCAGCCCTGAAGTGGCAGTGAATACCACGCCTATGAAAGTGGCGGCAGATGCCGAAGCCAGGCCTAAAATTGTCGTTGCCAGCAATGGCAACCTGTATTTAAGCTGGACTGAATCGCTTAAGAAGCCTTTTGCCGGGTATATCTGGTTTGCACGTTCGGTGGATGGCGGAAAAAGTTTTGAGACACCTTACATCGTGCATCACGACCGGGCTGAAATCACGCATCGATTTGATGCGTTACAGGTTTCCGCCGATGGCTCAATTACTGTTGCCTGGGTAGATAAACGCGATTTACTGGCGGCCAAAGCCGCCGGAAAACCTTATGATGGTGCTGCCATTTATTACGCTGTTTCCACTGACCAGGGTAAAAGCTTTGCCATAGAGAAAAAGCTGGCCGACAGCAGCTGTGAATGTTGCCGGATTGCCATGGCCAGTAAAGCCGATGGCACGGTTGCCGTCTTGTGGCGACACGTGTTTGCCGGGAGTGAGCGCGACCATGCCATGGCCGAAATCAACAAGCCAGGCGCAGGTAAATCGACCAAGCCAGCCATCGTGCGTGCCAGCTATGGACGCTGGAAAATTGATGGCTGTCCGCACCATGGCGCTGCGCTGGCAGTGGGTGAGGGCTTTGGCTACCATCTTTCCTATTTTGACGGTGCCGGTGACAAGCCCGGGTTGCGACTGGTACGCATGGATGGGCAAGCCTGGGTGACAACACCGCCGAGACGCATCGGCGACCCTAAAAAGAATGCCAGACACCCAGCTTTGCTAAGTATCGGAGATAAGGTCTGGCTGGCATGGCAGGAGCGTAATAACGAAAGCATGGATATTGTGACCATGGCTTCACTGGATGGCGGCAAAACCTGGGGTTTGCCTGCAGTCGCCGTGCATAGCGAAGGCAAGCTCGACTATCCGCAATGGTTAAATGCGCACGGACAAGCCTTGCTGGCGGTGAACAGCGCTGAAAAGGGCATGTTGGTCATGCCATTTCCACCACAATGATCAAGCGATCACCCGCGCAAATTTGATCTTCCTCTATTGAAAACGTAAAAACCCGCCGCATTATAGGGTTATCCCGCCGCTGTACGCGGCATACTTCAGTGTGAAAGGGTTTACCGTGCGTTTTGATAAGCTCACTACCAAATTCCAGCAGGCA
>DATHWT010000184.1:0-10393 GCA_035460345.1 Methylophilus sp.
CAAAAATCCTTGTAAATCATCAGTGAAATGGATTCTAGCATAGGCGAAAAGGGTGCAGATTGGTTTACAATAATGGTTTTTGACGATAGACGGATTAGAGGCGAGTTTAAATGGCAATACCGAGTTCGATGGCAGACCGTGACGGCGTTATCTGGTACGACGGCAAAATGGTCAATTGGCGTGATGCCACTACCCACGTTTTAACCCACACCCTGCATTACGGCATGGGCGTGTTTGAAGGCGTGCGCGCTTACAAAACAGATAAAGGCACCGCTATTTTCCGTTTGAAAGAGCATACCGACCGCCTGTTCCGGAGTGCGCATATCCTGGGCATGAAAATGCCGTTTGATAAAGCGACCATGATCGAGGCACAAAGATCTGCTGTGCGTGAAAACAACCTAGAATCTGCCTATATGCGCCCGATGGCGTTTTACGGTGCAGAAGCCATGGGTATCTCAGCCAAAACCTTATCGACACACGTCATTGTCGGTGCCTGGAGTTGGGGTGCGTATATGGGTGAAGAAGCGATTACCAAAGGTATCCGTGTCAAGACTTCTTCATTTGCACGTCACCACGTCAACATCACCATGTGTAAGGCCAAAGCCAACGGCAACTACATGAACAGTATCCTCGCTCATCAGGAAGCCGCGCAAGATGGTTACCAGGAAGCGTTGTTGCTGGACGTGGATGGTTTCGTGGCTGAAGGTTCCGGCGAGAACATTTTCATTATCCGTAATGGCAAACTGTACACGCCGGATCTGACCTCTGCGCTGGAAGGCATTACCCGCGATACCATCATCACGTTGGCTAAAGATGAACTTGGCCTGGAAGTGATTGAAAAACGTATTACTCGCGATGAGGTTTATAGCGCAGATGAAGCTTTCTTTACTGGTACAGCGGCTGAGGTAACGCCTATCCGTGAACTGGATAACCGTGCCATTGGTGAAGGCACTCGTGGCCCTATCACTGAAAAATTGCAAAGCCTGTATTTTGATGTGGTTAAAGGCAAAAACGCCAAATATCAGCACTGGCTGACCTTGGTTTAAGTCTCTGTTTTGAATGGTTGTATGCGGGGGAACTGAATGTCTGATGTAAAAGAGTTTGAAGTGGATGGTAATGATCTGCCATTGCATTGCCCGACCAAAGAAGTCGCTTTATGGGCGTCACATCCACGCGTATTTCTGGATGTGGCAAAAACCGGGCAAGTGGCCTGCCCTTATTGCGGCACTAAATTCAAGCTCAAGCCTGGCACACAAGTGCATCATCATTAAAGGATGGCTACCGAACAAAACCCACGCAATGCGTGGGTTTTGTTTATATTGTTTAAAGTATTTGCCAGAGCTGTTGCATCACACGTTGTGTATCTTCAGAGCCGCTGGTGAGAAACGCCGGTTTTAAACTGGCTATTTCATCCTGAGCATTGCCGTTAACGGCATGAAGCAAGTTTTTCTCGGCCAGGATCTGTTGTAAACGCTTGGCTACCGCAGCGCCTGTATCGATCAGCGTCACCTCCGGCCCGACAATGTTCTGGATGTGTGCGCGTACAAAAGGGTAGTGTGTGCAGCCGAGCACGATGGTATCGGCACCTGCGGCAATCAGTGGCTGGCAATAGGTTTCAAGTAGATCCATCGTGTGGGGATGATCCAGCTGCCCTTGCTCTATGCACTCGACCAGCCCCACACAGGCTTGTGTCACCACTTGTACGCTGTGGCCATAATGTTCGAGCAAGGCGGCGAACTGCGCGCTTTGCAATGTGCCTGTGGTGGCAAGCACGCCTATGATGCTGTTTTTACTGGCAGCAGCAGCGGGCTTAACGGCTGGCTCCATGCCGATGATGGGCAAGGAAAAATGGTCACGCAACGGGCTGATGGCAGCGGCAGTGGCGGTATTGCAGGCCACTACCAGCGCTTTGGCGCCTTGGGCGATCAGCGTATCGGCGATGGCAAAGCAGCGTTGCCGGATTTTTATCGCAGATTGATTGCCATAAGGAGCATACGCACTATCTGCATAATAGATAAAATGCTCGTGCGGCAGTTGGCGCGTGAGGTGTTTGAGGACGGTCAATCCGCCTACACCTGAATCCATCACGCCGACCGGGGCGTTCACTGCAATCGCTGGGCACATCGAAATGGCACGGTATGATTTATAATGGACGGATTATATAGGATTTCAAACGGGTTATTGGAATGGCCAACCGGCTTAGCAAGATTTATACACGTACCGGAGATGATGGTACGACGGGCATGGGTGATGGTTCGCGTGTCAGCAAGTTTGACCTGCGGGTGCAAGCCATGGGCGAAGTGGATGAACTTAATTCCGTATTGGGTATGCTACTGACAGAAGCATTGCCGGATGATGTGCGTGCCGGTCTGGAAGCTATCCAGCATGATCTGTTTGATATGGGCGGCGAACTGAGTATGCCTGGCCATACCTTTATGCAGGCAGGCCGGGTGGCTGTCCTGGAGCAAACTTTGGATGGTTGGAATGCCGACCTCAGTCCGTTGAAAGAATTTATATTGCCGGGAGGCAGCCGTGCGGCGGCAGTTTGCCATCTAGCGCGTACCGTCTGTCGGCGTACAGAGCGCGTGATGCATGCCTTGCATGCGCAATCGCCGGTGACGGCGGTGAATTTGCAATACCTGAATCGTTTGTCTGACCTGCTGTTTGTACTATGCCGTACCTTGAATCGGCACGCCGGGCTTCCGGATGTGCTGTGGAATAACCAACATAAACTGTAATGCGCGATTAGCGCCTGTGTGCACTGAGTAATGATTAAACAATTTCTGCAAAAAGTATTTGGCAAGCGTGGTCAGTCTTCAGATTCAGACTCAACGCCCAAGCATGGCAAATCGTCAGCTGTTCTGGTGATTTCTGCCAATAAACATAAAATCAACCACAAGCTGATCAGCCAGGCTGCATTAAAGACCTGCGATGGTCTGCAAAAAGCCGGTTTCCAGGCTTACATCGTCGGCGGTGCCGTGCGTGATTTACTACTCAATCATCCACCCAAAGACTTTGATATCGCCACAGATGCGACGCCGGAACAGGTGCATAAAGCCTTCCGTCGCTCGCGTATTATAGGTCGCCGTTTCCGCCTTGTGCATGTGCTGTGGGGGCAGGAGACGATAGAAGTGTCTACTTTCCGTGGTCATCACCAGAGTGAAGGCGATGGCGAAACCAACGATAGCGGCCGCATTATCCGCGACAATATTTTTGGCTCGATAGAGGAAGATTCTGTAAGGCGCGATTTCACCGCAAATGCTTTGTATTACGATCCTAAACGCCATGAAGTGCTGGACTTCCACAATGGCGTGGCGGATATCCGTGCAAAAACCCTGCGCATCATTGGGGATCCGGTCAAGCGCTACCAGGAAGATCCGGTGCGCATGCTGAGGGCCGTGCGCCTCTCCGCTAAACTGGGCTTAACCATTGAGAAAACCACCGAAGCGCCTATCCGCAAACTGGCCGATCTGCTGGAAGATGTACCCCCCAGCCGCCTGTTTGACGAGATGCTCAAGTTGTTTTTATCCGGGCATGCGATTGAAAGTATAGGTGCATTGCGTACCCAGCAGCTGCATCATGGCCTATTGCCGTTGCTTGATGTGGTGCTGGAGCAACCGCTAGGCGAAAAGTTCGTCATGCTAGCACTGAAAAATACCGATGAGCGCATTCAGGCAGGCAAGTCTTCCAACCCAAGCTTCCTGTTCGCGACCTTGCTCTGGCATGAGGTGTTACAAGCCTGGCTGGAAAACCAGAAGCGCGGTGAACCATTGATTCCGGCCTTGCATGCGGCCATGAATGAAATCATTGATAAGCAGGGCGAAAAAATGGCGATCCACAATCGCTACACCGCCACCATGAAAGAAATTTGGGCCATGCAGCCACGCTTTGAACAGCGTTCCGGTAAGCGTCCTTATGCCTTGCTGACTAACCCGAAATACCGCGCAGGCTATGACTTTTTGCTGTTGCGCTGTGCTTCCGGCGAATTGCCTGAAGAACTGGGTGAGTGGTGGACACGTTTTGCCGATGCCGGTACCGAAGAGCGTACCAATATGCTGCTGCCTGACAGCGGCTTGCAAAAACGCCGCCGCCGTCCGCGCAAGAAAAAACCGGCAGCTACGAATGGTGAGTCGGCATAATGGCCCTGGCCTTGATTGCCTTGGGCAGCAATTTGCAGCAGCCTGAACAACAAGTGTCTAAAGCTATCCAAGTGTTGGCCGATACGCCGGGGCTGACGCTGTTGAAAGCTTCCAGCCTGTATGCGACTGCCCCGGTTGGCTATGATAACCAGCCTGACTTTATCAATGCGGTGATACAGGTGACTACCGATATTCCTGCACCTGAACTCATGCAGTTGTTGCTTTCGATTGAGCAAACGTTTGGCCGTGAGCGGCCATTCCCGAATGCGCCGCGTATCCTGGACCTGGATCTGCTCGATTATGCCGGTGTGCAAATGGCGACCGAGCCATTGACATTGCCGCACCCGCGCATGCATGAGCGTGGTTTCGTTATTTTGCCGCTGGCTGAAATTGTGCCTGACTTTGTACTGCCGCAAGGGCAGACTGTTGTAGAATGGGCAACAGAATTCCCGCATGATGATGTGCGGAAACTGGACGCGAAAAAACTGGATCACTGATTAAATTAGCTGAACGAGCAATAACAATGTTTACCCGTTTTCCTTATGTTGTAATTGAAGGCCCGATAGGCAGTGGCAAAACCACGCTGGCGCGCATGTTGGCAGACAAGTTCTCGGTAGAGCTATTATCAGAGAAAGCCGAAGCCAACCCTTTCCTGACCCGCTTCTATCAGGATGCCCAGCGTTATGCCTTGCCTACGCAATTATTCTTCCTGTTCCAGCGTTCACGCCAGATTGAAGATATGGCGCAGCGTGATATGTTTGGTCAGCCTACGGTGTCTGATTTCTTTCTCGAAAAAGACCCGTTGTTCGCGCGTCTGAACCTCGATGATGAAGAATATTCCCTGTATCACCAGATTTATCAGCACTTGCAACTGAAAGCACCCAAGCCTGATCTGGTAGTGTATTTGCAAACGCCTATCGATGCGCTGGTGGGCCGCATTGAAGAGCGCAATATTAGTTACGAGCAGGACATGCCACGCGAATATATTGCCCGCCTGGCCGAAGCCTACAGTGAATTTTTTCATACCTATGACGCTTCGCCGCTGCTGATAGTCAATAATGAAAAGCTCAATATCATTAAAGACCAGGACGCTTTTAATTTACTGATTGAGCGGATCAATCAGATCAAGAGCAGCCGGGAATACTTTAATCCCAATTTCTAATAAGTTGAAATGGTTTCACGGGCAAACTCCAGCGTTGCGCGGTGCTCAACATCCTCATGTACTATATGTACATTACGGTTTGTGCGCTTGGTGCTTCCTGGATTTTATCCTGGACATGCATTTTAAAAGTATCTTCCAAATATGCTAAACGCCCTGTTATCACTTGCAAAATCCGGCCAAAAAATCGCCATGCTCACCTGCTATGACGCTACGTTTGCCAAGCTGATGACGCTGGCCGGGGTAGACGTATTGCTGGTCGGTGATTCGCTGGGCATGGTGATACAAGGTGCCGATAGCACGCTGCAGGTGAAGATGCAGGACATGCTCTACCATACACGCATTGTCGCCAAAGGTGCGCCGCAGACGGTGATCATGAGTGATATGCCAGTCGCTAGTTATGAGCATGATCTGTCACAGGCACTAGCCAATGCGCAGGCGTTGATCGAGGCCGGCGCGCATATCGTCAAGATCGAGGGCGGCGGCCACATGGTAGAGACCGCGCGCTACCTGGTCGAGAACGGTGTTCCCGTCTGTGCACACCTGGGTTTTACGCCGCAATCTGTTGAGAAACTGGGTGGTTATAAAATTCAGGGTAAAACCGAACAGGCTGCCAGTACCATGCTGGTCGATGCGCAAGCGATGGCAAGTGCCGGCGTTTCCATCGTGCTGTTTGAAATGGTACCAGCGGCGGTTGCAGCACACATCACAGAAAACATCTCCGTACCCACCATAGGCATCGGTGCAGGGCCAGGCTGTAGCGGCCAGGTGCTGGTACTGCAGGATTTACTTGGGATTTATACAGGACCTGCCGAAAAAACACCGCAGGAATATAAAGCACCAAGATTTGTGCAAGACTTTTTAAGTCAGTCCGGTAGTATTGAACAGGCAGTGCTGAGCTATGTGCAGGCCGTTAAACGCGGCGAATTTCCAACGGCTAAGCACAGTTATTAAAAATGAGCCGCATTCAAACAATGAATGATGCCTGAAATCCACCTGATACCATGAAGCTACTCGCAATCGAATCCTCCACCGAATTTCTTTCACTGGCCGTGCAAACTGCGTCCGGTGTTAGCGCATTCCATGAAGCGACCGGGCCTGCCGCTTCGCAGCGTATCCTGCCGGAAATCCAGCGCTTGCTGGCAGAAGCAGGTATTCAACTCGCTGAACTGGATGGCCTGGTTTATGGCACTGGTCCGGGCGCGTTTACTGGTGTGCGGGTTGCCGTCGGTGTTGCGCAGGGCTTGGCGTTTGGTGCTCACTTATCCGTGGTTGGAATTAGCTCTGTGCAGGCGGTAGCGCAAGCGGCTTGGCTGGAAACGCAAGCCGAGAAAGTACTGGTATGCCTCGATGCGCGCATGGGTGAGGTGTATCATGCAGCGTTAGTCAGACAACAGGATGGCTGGCTGGAAGTGTCGCCGCCCATTGTGTGCAAACCGCATGAAGTGCCCACTGTTGAGGGTGATGGCTGGTTAGCGGCGGGTTCTGGCTGGGGGGTGTTTGGCGAAGTATTGTCTGCGCAATATCAGCAGCAGATCTGCCAGGTTCGCATAGATATCATGCCCGCTGCAACAGCGATGTTAATGCTGGCTGTACCCAAATTTGCGGCTGGCAACACCCAGCCGGCGCAACATGCTGCACCGCTATATATACGCAATCGCGTGGCGCTGACTGCTGCCGAGCGTGCGCAAGGACAAACTTTGTAGATAGTTATCATGAGTGCACTACCCCAGCATCAGCCACAATTCCGCAAGATGTCTTATGAAGACCTGATCGCGATTTGCCGTATTGAGCCGACGATTTACAGTCATCCATGGACTTACGGTAATTTCAAGGACTCGCTGGACTCTGGCTACAGCGCCTGGGTCATGGAAATGGCAGGGGAAATCATAGGCTATGCGCTGGTCATGATGGTGCTCGATGAAGCGCATCTGTTAAATATCAGCGTCAGCCAGCACTCTCAGGGCCAGGGGCTGGGGCGGGCATTGCTGGCACAGATGATTGCCGTGGCCAGGCAGCGGCTTGCCACCAATATGTTTCTGGAAGTGCGCGCGAGCAATCGCAAGGCGATCAGTTTGTACGAGGCGATGGGTTTCTGTGAAATGGGTATCCGTCGCCATTATTATCCTACCAGTCAAGGGCGTGAAGATGCCGTGTTGATGGGGCTGGCATTATGAGGAGTTGTGCCATGCGTTGGATAATGGGTCACACTATGTATAGAATAAATAAGAGCACACCATGAGTCTGGTTCGTGAAGATATGCTGCGTGAACTGGAGTTGTTGCCAGTCTGGCGTTTGCGCGCACCAATAGCGGAAAATACGCTGCCCGATACGGTTGCGCTGGCGCCAGTCACACAGGTAGCTGAACCGCTGTCAGAAAAGATTGCGGATGTTTTGCCTGAGGTCGTTATTGCAACACCTGAGATCGATACGCCTGCCATCGCTGAGGCTGTCATCGCTGAGCCTGACATTCCCTTTGCTGAAGAGGTGGCATCCCCGCTATTGGCGGCTATTGAAGTTCAGCCTCAAGAAGTCATTTCCCGGCCATTGATTGAATCCCCCTGGCTGGTGTTGTGCCCGCAAGCCAGTGATGCCGCTGCGCAGCAATTGCTGAAAAATATTGTGCAGGCCCTGAAATTGCCGCCTGAAGTATTGCACGTTTCTGACCAGGATTTGAAGGTCACCCAGGTGCAAAGCCGCTTTTGTATCCTGTTTGGCTTGCAAGCCGCCAATACTTTTCTGGGAACCAATCATGCCGAGATCACTTCTATCAGAGGTCAATTGCTGAAGCATGCAGATTTAAGCTATGTGGTGACCCACCATCCGCATGCCATGCTTGAAGATCCTTTACTAAAAAAACAAGTCTGGCATGATGTGTGTCTGCTTCTGGCAACCCAATAAACTGGCAGAAAAATAAAAACCGGGCTGGTTGAAGCTAGTCGCCATGCCCCCATGTTAATGACATCCATTCAAGAGGAATATCTGATGCGTCAAATTTTCAAGATTGTGCTGTTGGCCGGGGTGTTGACCCTTTCCGGTTGTGGCTATAACCAGTTTCAATCCCTGGATGAAGAAGCCAAGGCGAGTTGGGCGGAAGTGTTGAACCAGTATCAGCGCCGTGCCGACCTGGTACCTAACCTGGTATCCACCGTGAAAGGCTATGCCAATCATGAAGAAAAAGTGCTGACTGAAGTTACCGAAGCACGTGCCAAAGTGGGAAGTATGCAAGTGACGCCTGAATTGCTGAATGACCCGGAAGCGTTTGCAAAATTCCAGGCTGCGCAAGGCCAGTTAACCAGCGCGCTGTCGCGCTTGATGGTGGTGTCAGAAAATTATCCTAATCTGAAAGCCGATGCCAGCTTCCGCGATCTGCAGGCACAACTGGAAGGCACCGAGAACCGTGTCACCGTGGCGCGCAACCGCTATATCGAAGCGGTGAAACAATACAACGTCACCGTGCGTAGTTTCCCGAATAACTTGACCGCCATGATGTTTAACTACCAGCCTAAGCCATCCTTTACCGTAGAGAATGAAAAAGCGATTTCATCTGCGCCCAAAGTGGACTTTGGTGATAAGTAATTGAATTGTTTAGATAATTGTTTATGTCTGTGAAGGTGTTGGTAATGGGCTGGCTGCGTATGTTGCTGATAGGTGGCATGCTGATGGCAGGTCTGAATGCGCATGCTGCCAAGGGGCTGGTCGATATTCCTCCACTCAGTAGCGCGGTCACTGACCTGACACAGACGCTTTCGGCGGAAGAGCAGACCGCACTCAACGAGAAACTCTCGCAATTTTCGCAGCAGACCGGCTCGCAAATAGCCGTGTTGCTTTTGCCTACTACGCAGCCGGAAGACATCGCGCAATTCGGTATCCGCCTGGCGGAAGCATGGAAGATAGGCCGTGAAAAGCAGGACGATGGCGTGATTGTGATCGTGGCCAAACAAGACCGTAAAATGCGCATCGAAGTCGGCTATGGTCTTGAAGGCGCGATCCCAGATGCGGTCGCCAAGCGCATTGTTGCCGAGCAACTGTCTCCTGCATTCAAGCAGGGCCAGTTTTACCAGGGCCTGCATGTGGCGACAGATAGCTTGATTAAACTAATCCAGGGTGAGAACTTACCGGCACCTGCCAAAGGGCAAGCAACGGCAGGGCAACAGGGCTTGATGCACTGGTTGCCCATCCTCATGTTTGCTGCCATTTTCCTCGGCGCGATTTTACGCGGCATGCTGGGCTCGTTTTTTGGCAGTGCCCTTACTGGCGGCGCCCTCGCTTTATTGGCAGGTTTCCTTGGCGCAACGCTTTTGATCATGGGCCTGGTAGGGCTTGCTGCATTCATCTTCACCCTGGCCATGGGTGGCGGGCAGGGTGGTTTACCGATAGGCGGATTCCCGGGCGGCTTCGGCGGTGGTGGTGGCCGCGATATATTCAGCGGCGGTGGCGGCGGTTTTGGTGGCGGTGGCGCGTCAGGAGATTGGTAATGAAAGCCGTACATCCCTTCAGGCGTTTTCTTCGCCATCTCACCAGTCATCCATGGCAGGTCAAACGCCATTTCTCGCAGGACGCTTTGCAACAGATCGAACATGCTATTGCAGCAAGCGAGCATCTGCACGCCGGTGAAGTGCGAGTGGTGATTGAATCAGGTCTGCCACTGTCTTGTATTCTGCAAGGCATGTCACCGCGGCAACGGGCGATACAACTGTTCGGCCAGCTGAATATCTGGGATACTGAACACAACAACGGCGTGCTGGTTTATCTCATGCTGGCTGACAAGGATGTCGAAATCGTCGCCGACCGTGGCATACATCAACATGTGCGTGAGCAGGGCTGGCAGCAGATTTGCCAGCAAATGGAAGGGATGTTTAGAAGTGGGCAGTTTGAACAAGGCGTCACACACGGCATTACTGCCATTGGCCAGCACCTGGCTGTACACTTTCCTCCCGAAACGTCGCCGCGCAACGAGCTCTGCAATCACGTATTGGTGTTGTAGTTTCATGCTCGCCTGGTGTGTCACTGCCCAGGCCGATCTAAAAGATATATCCCGCATCTACCATACCCAGCCCAGCCTTGAGGCATTTGAAATCTGCCAGGGTGGCGG
>DATHWT010000185.1:0-5601 GCA_035460345.1 Methylophilus sp.
CCAGCGCAATGACTGAAGCAATAACCAGAGGCCAGATTGGCCATCCGGCCGCTAAAATGATTTCCCACACAGCAAACACTCCAGTTGTTTTTAAACTTCCGCTACTTTAGCGTTAACCAGCCCTGAGGGCAAGTTTTGTCCGGTATCGTCACCGTTACAATTCAGACCATGACTATTCCCAATAGCGCGGTTCGACCTGGCGCCAGCGTCGCACGACCGGCTGTTGACCTGAAAGGAAATCGATCAGGACTGCGCCATCGCTATCCGATCGCAGTATCCGGGTGCCCTGCGCCTCATAGCGTGCAATCACCTCGGCCTTGGGATGACCGAAGCGATTCAGGTAACCCACCGTCGCAATCGCAATGGCTGGTTGCGTGGCATTGACAAAGGCGAGGGTAGAAGAGGTTTTACTACCATGGTGTGGCATGGTCATCACGGTAGTGGTCAATTGATCGGCAGCGGCCTCTAGCAACCAGCGCTCGGCTTCTTTCTCGATATCCCCGGTCAACAGCAAGCTGCCGTGGGCAGACGTCACCTTGATCACACAGCTCTTGTCATTGTCCTTGAGGCCTGTTGTGGTTTCTTTTGCCGGAGACAAGACACGGAAATTCACTTGATCCCATTGCCATTGCTGCCCGACATGGCAGGGTTGCTGCGGCAACGCAGGTGCGTGTGGCATCGCCTGCATTTGCCTGAAAAAATCCGCATCCGGCGTCAGTGAGCTCAGCAGTTTGCCGGCAAGGACCCCCGCCAGCACCGAAGCCATGCCACCGGAGTGATCATTGTCATCATGCGAAATCACCGCTGTATCCAGGTGATACACTCCCAAATGACGCAGATACGGCAGCACAATACGTTGTCCGGCATCGCTTTCCTCGTTGTAAGCAGGTCCGGCGTCATACAGCATGTTGTGGTGCGCGGTCTGTACCAGCACGCTGAGGCCTTGCCCGACATCCAGCACAGTGACGCGCATCTGGCTAGGTTGCAGCAATGGTTGCGTAGGCAGGAATAGTGGCAGCCATAACACCAGCCCAGCCCAGCGCACAGGCCAGCCTCGCGGTAGCAACCAGACCAGCATGCCTATCATCGCCAGACACCATGCCCACACAGAAGGCGTAGGCAAATACCAGACCGCACCCGGCCACTGCCGTAACCAGAACAAGCCATGCGCACACCATTCCCACAGCATGGCTGCCAGATGCAACAGGAAATCCAGTGGCAGGATGGCGCCGGCAATGGCCATTGGCACCACTGCCAAACTGACGACAGGGATAGCCAGGCCATTAGCCAGCGGTGAGATCAACGACAGCTGGTTAAACAGGAAAATCAGTACCGGCACAAATGCCAGCGTGATCACCCATTGCGTCTGCAATGCGTTACGCCACCAGCGCGCAGGCCGCAAACGACCACCCAGGGCAAACGCCAGTATCGCCACCGCGCCGAAGGATAGCCAAAACCCTGGCGCCATCACCGCCCAGGGATCGAGCACCAACACCACCCAAACGGCTGCACTTAGTACCCAGGAAAAAGGGACGCGCTGTTTTAAGCTCAACATCGCCATCATGGTCAGCAACATAAATAGCGTGCGCTGGGTGGGAATCGAAAATCCGGCCAAGGCAGCATAGGCAATCGCCACCAATGCCCCACCGGTGCCTGCAGCCAATCTGGAAGGGATACGCAACGCCAGACCCGGGCGCAGCCGCCATAGCCAGCCTACAAATAAATAGCCTAAAGATGCCAGCATGGTGATATGCAAACCGGAAATACTGACCAGATGATTTACGCCGGTATCCACAAACAATTGCCAGTCTGCCCTGGCGATCTTGCTGTCATCGCCAATCACCAGCGCCCTTAGTACCGCACTTTGTGGTGTGTCACCGAGAACGCTTTCTATGCGATTACCCACGCTGGCGCGCCAGTATGCGATCAAAGCAGATGGCTGCCAGACCAGCTTTTGCAACTTGCGCATAGGCGCTTTTGCCACAATAGAGCCGCCAGCGCCGACCTGGTTAGCCAGGCACCAGGCGGCATAATCAAACCCATGCGGGTTTCTGGTCGCATGCGGGCGTTTGAGACGCACACTCCAATGCCAACGTTCACCTGCATTTAACAGCGGAAATGCGGGGGATGCTGTCGGGGATGCGCCACGATAAGATTGCTGATAAAGATGTAACCGCACGCGTTCTGGTAGCTGGCAATCTGCCTTGAAACTACGCTCAATGGCATAATCCACATGCTGGCCACGTGCATCACGCTCCGGCACGCCGACAATCACGCCCTCTACGGCAATGACCTGCTGCTCACAGCCAGGGGTTAATTGCGCTTGCAGGCGATGCCAGGCGCGCAGTTGCCCCCAGGCAAAGCCCAGGGCCGCGATAAGTAAAAGGACGAAGAGTTTACGGAAGACAGGCGAATAGGGATAAAACCGCGAACCTACAGATTGTCTGCGGCAGGCCAGCAATCCAGCAAGGGTTAACACCAGCAGCCAGCACAACCACATCCCCAGGGACCAAAGACGCGGTTGTTGCTGAAACAGCCATACACCAAACAACAACCCGACTGTGGCGCCCGGCAGCATGGATTTATTTACACCGTGGGAAGGGCCTGGCCGGGATTTTTTTCTATCGTTTGCAATATGCCGTCTTGCAAACGATATTGCTTATGCATGCGCGCGGCCAGTGATAGATCATGAGTCACCACCACCAGCGCAGTGCCCCGCTCTACCTGGATCTTTAACAACAGATCAAACACGTGCTCTGCTGTTTGCCGGTCCAGGTTGCCTGTCGGTTCATCGGCCAGCACACAACGCGGTTCTGTCACCAATGCGCGCGCCAGGGCAGCACGTTGACGTTCTCCACCGGACAATTCACCAGGTGTATGTTCTAAACGATGGGCAAGACCGACCAGCGTCAAATAATATTCTGCTTGAGCCAGTGCTTGCGCACGTGGAATGCGGCGGATAAATAAAGGCATGGCCACATTTTCCAGCGCGCTGAATTCCGGCAATAAATGATGAAACTGGTAAACAAAACCCAGGTACTGATTACGCATGGCGCTTTTTTCGACTTCGGAAAGCGTCGCCAATGGTTTGTCCAACCATTGTACTTCCCCTTGCGTAGGCGCATCCAAACCACCTAACAGATGCAGCAGCGTGCTTTTGCCGCTACCGGAGGCGCCGACAATCGCAATATGCTCGCCTGCGGCCAAGGTTAAGTCCACGCCGGTCAATACCGATGTATCCAGGCCCTGATAGGTTTTAGCCAATCCCTGGCACTGCAAAATCATATTACTCATAGCGCAAGGCCTCTGCCGGATTCATTTTGGAAGCGCGTCCGCTTGGATACAGCGTCGCCACTAGGCTCAGGAAAATAGACAAACCGATAATCGTCGTCACATCCGACCACATCAGTTTGGATGGTAAATCGCTGATGTAATACACATCTTTGGATAAAAACTGTACGTTAAAAGTATGCTCTATCCATGGCACCACCGTTTCAATATTCAGCGCCAATAACACGCCGAGTAAAGCCCCTGACACAGTGCCAATCACCCCTATCATGGCGCCTTGCACAACAAACATCCGCCGGATCGCCTTTGGCGTCGCTCCCATGGTACGCAAGATGGCAATATCGGCACGCTTATCCGTGACCGCCATCACCAGCGTCGAGACAATATTAAACGCAGCCACAGCCACAATCAGCGCCAGAATAATAAACATCACGCGTTTTTCCAGTTGGATCGCCTTAAAGAAATTGGCATGCTGCTGGGTCCAGTCGGTAATGTAATAGTTGGGGCCTAGCGCCTGCATCAACTCACGGCTGACACGGTCAGCAGCAAACAGGTCTGCCAGCTTCAGGCGCAAGCCAGACACCTGGTCACCCATACGATATAGCTTGGCAGCGTCATCCAGGTGGATCAACGCCAGGCCGGCATCATATTCATACATACCGACCTGGAAAATACCCGTCACAGTGAATTGCTTGATACGCGGCACAAGCCCTGCCGGTGTCACCTGTCCTTGCGGCGCCATCAGCACCACTTTTTCGCCTATGCGCACACCCAGCGCCTGCGCCAGGTCTCCGCCGAGCACGATATTGAATTTCCCTGGCTGTAACTCCTGCAATTTGCCGATTTTCATTTGCGTGGATAAATCAGATACCGCGCCTTCAGCGCTCGGCAGCACGCCGCGTATCAACACGCCTTGCACCGCCTGGTCACGCGTCAGCATGCCTTGCGCCATCACATATGGCGCCATGCCTTGTACCGGGCTGGAGAATGTTTCAGGTGGCAGGGATTGAATCTGGCGCTGTACATATTGCCAGTCCGATAATCCTGCATCAAAGCTGCGGACTTCTATATGTGAAGCCACGCCCAGAATGCGTTTGCGCAATTCGTCCTGAAAACCGTTCATGACTGACAAGACGACGATCAAGGCCATCACCCCCAAGGCGATGCCCACCATACTGGTCAGTGAAATAAACGAAATGAAATGATTGTTACGTTTGGCACGCGTATAACGCCAGCCTATCCACAATTCATAAGGTAGCCGTTGGGCCAGCGCGTGTTTAAACGCAGAAAAAGAGGCTTTATTCATGCTCGCATGTTAACAGGTTTGGGACCTAATTCGATGAGGGACCAGCGCCTATTAGTGACAAACATCTTGCCAGGTGTGCGGTGAGATTGATTGTTCACTCGCTTTCACTTCGTGAAAATTTCAAGATCAGAAAAATCAACTGTCAGCCAACTCTTACGTATAAATACAAAATCCTCCGACTCCAGTAGAAGTTGGTTCTGGATACTATAGTTCACAGGTCGATGACCGAGATACGAATCTATAACTAAGGAGACTTAATCATGAATAAAGATATTTTCGAAGGCAACTGGAAACAACTTAAAGGTAAAGTTCAGGAGCAATGGGGCAAACTGACCAATGATGACCTAGACGTGATTGAAGGTAAACGCGACCAAGTCGTGGGTAAAATCCAGGAACGTTATGGCATCAGCAAAGATGAAGCTGAAAAGCAAATCAACAGCTGGGAAAAAGATAGTAATCATTAATTAATGATCTATCCAAAAAAGGACAAGCTTGGCTTGTCCTTTTTTATTGTATAAATCATCTATTTAAATAGCAGAAAATGCTTCCTCCAAACCCGTCATAGTGGCGACGGCCAGTATCCAAGCAAGATTAAACTTGAACGTTGCAGAAGTAGAATTACACAAGCTAGGATTACGAGTGATCTGGATACCCACCACAGGGCCCGCGCTGCGAATAACCTATTCAACTCTGAGTTGGTATGTCGAAGATAAGGAACGTAACATTGGGCTCACAAAATAACAGTTTTATTGATCAGCAGCCTGCGCAAGGGGCTGCATTAATATTGTCTATCCAGTATTCCTTAACCCCGCCGCTATCCCGTTAATCGTCAGCGGAATCGCCAGTTTGAGTTTTTCATCTGTCTCCCCATTGCGGTAGCGTTGAATCATCTCGACCTGCAAGTGATTGAGCGGGTCAAGATAAGGCAAGCGTTCACGGATGGATTTCGCCAGCACCGGCTGGCTGGCAAGCCGCTGCGAACTGCCTAGCAAGAGGTTGACGACTTC
>DATHWT010000186.1:0-10069 GCA_035460345.1 Methylophilus sp.
ATGCGCGAGCAGCTTTTTGGCGTTAAACCAGTTATCCGAGTGCCAGATAATCAACGGGATGCTATACATCGGTAGCGTAGGTGCGGCTTCGTTACGTCCCTGGAAATTGTGGGGTGCAGTGTCATACACATCTTCGCCATGGTCAGAGAAATACATCAGCAGGCTGTGTTGCTGTTTGGCTTTCAGGGTGGAAATAAGCTGTGCCATGATCCAGTCGTTGTAACGTACAGCATTGTCATAACTGTTAATCAATGCGGTTTTTTCTTCATCCAGCCCTTCTGCTGGTAAGCCCTGTGCCGTTTTAAATACATCAAAGTTTGCCGGGTAGCGATAGCTGTATTTCATGTGCGTGCCTAACAAATGCACGATGATGAGTTTTTTCGGATGTGGGTCGTTCAAGCTTTCGGCAAATGGCGCCAACACCTTTTCATCAAAGCTGTAGGCGTTCTGGCGACGCTCGTTATTGAGGAAATACTGTTTATCGGCCTGCTTGGCAAACGTGGTCAGCATGGTGTTGCGGCCGGTCAAGGTTTGCTGATTGGTGATCCAGGTCGTGTGATAACCCGCCTGTTTCATCATGGCCACCAGTGAAGGTTTGGTCTTGAAATCGTCCGGATGTTTCTGGTCGGCAAAAGTCAGTACCTGCTGCAGGCTTTCAATGGTATTCGGGCGAGGCGAATACACATTTTCAAACACTGTCAGCTCATGTTTAATCTTGTTTAACTCGGGATTGGTGTCGCGGCCATACCCATACAGCCCCATATGCAGGCGCGAAGTCGACTCGCCGATCACCAATATCACCGTCGTTGGTCCCGGCTTGGCTTGCTCAGATAACTGCGCAAGCGGCGGAATGCTGTTCATAGTCAGCAGTGTGCGATTCACCTCATCCAGTTGCTGTTGGTAATTCAGGTAACCCAGCGCCAGTTGGTAAGGCGGCACACCGCTAAAATGCTTGTTGAAGCTTTTATAGGCATAGCCCCACTCATTCTGCATGGCCGGTTTTATTGGCGATGAAAATGCGATCAATAGGGTGATCAAGGTATACACCGCTGCGCGCGATTTTGAGAGGTGCGCGGGTTTCAATACGCGCCAGTACAAAACGGGAATCAGGATAAACGCCAGCAGTACCAGCAAAATCCACCACGAGAAGTAGTTATGCAGATACTCCTGAGATTCGCTTTTGTTCGATTCAAACAGAATCATCATCAAGCTCTGGGTGAGCTCTTGGCGATAAATCATGAAATAAGCGAGACCGGGTAAGGCAGATATACCGATAAATACCGCAATGCCCGCGCTCCATGCCCGTACTTGTTGCGGTTGCCACCAGAGCGGAATGAGCCACAGAGTGGACACGATCACCGCGTCTTTAAAGCCTTCCAGGGAGGAGGCGCCAAATAGCCAAAGCAGGAATTGAGTTAACCCGCCTAACAATAAAAACAGGCCATAGGCGCGTAGAAATGGATGCTTCACAAAGACTTCCCTTATTATTTTGTATCAATATGGGTATGTCTTTGCAAGCGCCATGCCATCCAGCTTGAAGCTGGTAATAATTTTTATAGCTAATTGATATTTATGATTTTTTAATGATTTAATGGATGATTTCTGATGGTAATTGAATGAAAGTTTCTGCATATATTGCAGACATTCAAGCCATAAACGAAAAAAACTCTGCAAGTTTTGCAGAGTTTTCAGAGGCGTAAAAAATGATGATATTCGGTGGGAAAAGGGTTTAATACTTCAATCGTCTATTCCCACTCCAGTTGCGGGTAAATCACATTCACATTGCGGCGGTTGGCAATCTCGAACAGTACCCACTTTTTGCGTTCGGATTCGGCAGCACTATCCATCGTCTGCTCCATGCTAATGCCCTTTTTAATGTTGTTGCGTACGTCGGCCAGCAGCAGATTCAGGTAGCGCAGCTCGTCACCAATGATTGTTTTCTGGTCTGCGCTTTCTTGTCCGTGGCCAGGCACAATCAGTGCATATTTGGTCTGGTTGATTTTTTCCAATACGGCAATCAGGCCTTTGATATCTCCTTCTACCACCGGCGTGCGTTGCGCAAATACCAGGTCGCCAGTAAACAAGGTATTGGTTTTGCTATCCAGCACAGTCAGGTCGGTTTGTGTATGCGCCACCGTTTGCGATTTTAATTGCAGTACGCGGTCGCCCAGATCCAGCGACAATTGGTCATGTACAGCAGTGTCGGGGGGAATAGTGGTGCTGGCTTTGCCTGCATCACCTAGCAGTCTGGCATTGAGTTTTTCGTACTGCTCTTTACGCAGCAACATGGTATTCGCCAGTTTTTCATGACCGACAAAATGTACAGGCTCCGCTTGAAAAGCTGCATTGCCATACGTGTGGTCAGGATGCACATGCGTGTTAATCACATACTTCACTGGCAATTTGCTGATATTGCGAATGGCGCCTAGTAATTGCTCGCCGGTATGCTTGCTTCCGCCGCTGTCAATCACGGCAATGGCATCGCGTCCGATCACCACTCCCAGGTTACAGATATCTCCTTTGTAGCCATCATCGATATCCTGATGCTGACCGTGATGCACATAAATACCTTCGGCAACTTTTTTCAATTCAAATGTGTCTGCCCACACATGACTACAAAACGTTACAAAGCCGAATGTAACACCGACACACAGTCCCGTGATTTTTGATAACATGCTGACTCACCCATGAATGTTTCATACATCATAATCAATATATTCATGAGTACAAAGTGACAGTTGTCACCGGGGATTTCAAGGAGAAGACATGAGTTCTACGCAACGATATACCAAAGTTGCCGTTATTTTGCATTGGCTGATTGCATTGGCCATCGCCGGGATGTTTGCACTGGGGTGGTACATGACCGGGCTGCCGAAAGACGGCCCAAAACAAACCGAGTTTGATTTATTTGGGTGGGGCATTTATACCTGGCATATGGATGAGCCAGGCAGTGCACGCACCCTGTATTTCAATTTGCACAAATCACTGGGGTTTACTTTGTTGTGGCTGGTGGTATTCCGCGTATTCTGGCGCGTTAGCCATACGCCGCCTGCTATGCTGAGCAACTCCACCTTTGAACGTAAACTGGCGACTGCCGCACATCATTTCCTGTATGTTCTAATGGTAGCGATGCCACTGACTGGCGTGTTAATGACGCTGTATAGCAAATATGGCTTGAAGTGGTTTGGGCTGGAAGTATTTGGTGGCCTGGACAATGCAGATTTGCGCGATATCTTCAAAGACTCGCACGAGTTGTTTGCGACTATCCTGCTGGTTGTGATTGCCCTGCATATCGTGGGTGCACTCAAGCATTATTTTATCGATAAAGATAAAACCTTGTCGCGTATGACGCTTAAGTAATCTTTACACAATAAAAAATCCCGCTCATCAAGAGCGGGATTTTTTTACGCAGCATATTATTGGTGGTATTGCGGGCTGAGCTTGCGCACAGTTTCCAGCATACAGGCCGCATGTTCTGGCGGGGTCCACTGCGTGATGCCGTGGCCAAGGTTGAATACATGGCCATTGCCGTGACCGTAACTGGCCAAGATGCTAGCCACTTCTTTTTCTATCGCCGCTGGTGAGCTGAGTAAAATCGCGGGGTCCATATTGCCTTGCAATGCGACTTTATCGCCTACACGTTTGCGGGCATTACCTACATCCATGCTCCAGTCCAGGCCAAGCGCATCTGCGCCAATCGCTGCCTGGGCTTCCAGCCATAAGCCACCACCTTTGGTAAAGACAATACAGGGCACCTGGCGGCCTTCGGCTGATTTGGTCAGCCCGGCGACAATTTTTTGCATGTAGTTGAGTGAGAATTCGGGATAGGCGTTGTGTGATAGCGCACCGCCCCAGGAATCAAAAATCATCACTGCCTGCGCACCGGCGGCAATTTGCGCGTTCAGGTATTGGATGACTGTTTGAGCGGTAATTTCTAAAATGTGATGTAGTAGTTCCGGCCTGGCATAGCCCATTTTCTTGGTATTCAGGAAGTCCGTGCCGCCTTTGCCTTCGACCATATAAGTTGCCAGTGTCCACGGGCTGCCGGAAAAGCCAATCAACGGAACGCGGCCATTGAGTGCTTTATGGATACTGCTCACGGCATCAAACACATATTGCAACTTGGACATATCCGGAATTTCAAGCTTGAGGATATCGGCTTCGGCCTGCAAGGTGCGCTCGAATTTCGGGCCTTCACCTTCTTCAAAATACAATCCCAAACCCATCGCATCCGGCACTGTAAGGATATCGCTGAATAAAATCGCTGCATCCAGTTGTGGATAGCGATCCAGCGGCTGTAATGTCACTTCAGTGGCAAACGACGGGCTTTGGCACAGCTGCATAAAGCTGCCTGCGGTTTTACGGCTTTCGCGATATTCAGGTAGGTAGCGCCCCGCCTGGCGCATCATCCATACTGGGGTGTATTCCGTTGGCTGGCGTAATAAGGCACGTAAGAAAGTATCGTTTTGCAGTTGGCTCATGGGTGGCGGGGTCTTGATTCATATCGCAGCGAAAACGCTTGGATATTCGGGTTGACCAGTCAAAAATCAAAATAGCATTATAAAGTGCGCCGCCTGCTTTCACCTGAAAGAATGGTGTTTTTTTGCGTCAGCGCAAACAAAAACGCCGATGATATGACTCATCGGCGCTTCTTACTTACCCAGTTGCGTATTAACGTGGCAGGGTAGAGTCTCCCATCAGGAATACATCGACTTCACGTGCACACTGACGGCCTTCGCGAATCGCCCACACCACCAGCGATTGTCCGCGGCGGATATCACCGGCAGCAAATACCTTGGCTTTGCTGGTTTTATAGCAGCCTGCGCCATCGGTGGTTGCTTTGGCATTGCCACGGTTATCTTTTTCCACATCAAAAGCATCCAGTACTTTCTGGATAGGGGAAACAAAACCCATCGCCAAAAATACCAGGTCAGCTTTGATTGTGAATTCAGTGCCTGGCACTTCAATCATTTTGCCGTCTTTCCACTCCACGCGAGCCCCTTTGAGGGCAGTCAGTTTGCCGTTCTCGCCGATCAGTTCTTTGGTAGTGATAGACCAGTCGCGGGCTGCGCCTTCTTCATGAGAGCTGGAAGTGCGCATTTTCAGCGGCCAGTTTGGCCATACCATGGATTTGTTTTCTTTTTCTGGCGGTTGCGGCATCAACTCGAATTGGGTGACGCTGGCAGCACCGTGACGGTTTGAAGTGCCGACACAGTCAGAACCGGTATCACCGCCGCCGATCACCACTACGTGTTTGCCAGTCGCTTTGATCTGGTCAGGCACATGGTCACCCGCGACCATTTTGTTGTTTGGCGTCAGGAAGTCCATGGCGAAATGCACGCCATCGAGGTCACGGCCGGTGACTGGCAAGTCACGTGGCAACTCGGCACCACCCGCCAGAATAACCGCGTCATAGTCGCGCTCCAGATCTGCCGCGCTGACATTTTCGCCTACATACTGGTTGACCTTGAAAGTCACACCTTCAGCTTCCATCTGCGTGACGCGACGGTCAATGCCGGATTTGTCCAGTTTGAAATCAGGGATGCCGTAACGCAGCAGGCCACCGATACGGTCATTCTTCTCGTACACCGTTACGCTGTGACCGGCACGTGCCAGTTGCTGCGCAGCCGCCAGGCCTGCCGGGCCGGAGCCGACGACCGCGATTTTCTTACCGGTTTTGTTAGGGTTGATTTGCGGGGTAACCCAGCCATTTTCCCAGGCTTTATCAATAATGGCGTGCTCAATCGATTTAATACCAACCGGGTCATTATTGATGTTTAGCGTACAAGCAGCCTCGCATGGTGCAGGGCAGATGCGGCCGGTAAAATCAGGGAAGTTGTTGGTGGAATGCAGCACGTCAATCGCATTACGCCAGTCCTGGTGGTATACCAGGTCATTCCAGTCAGGGATGATGTTATTGATAGGACAGCCGGTAGTACAGAACGGAATGCCACAGTCCATACAACGCGCACCTTGTTGCTTGGCCTGGTCGTCTGTCAAATGCAGAACAAACTCTTTGTAGTTTTTGACGCGATCCTTAACCGGCAGATTTTCTTCTGCCAGACGGTCAAACTCCATAAAACCTGTGACTTTACCCATGTTAAATTATCTCTTCCCTATTACGCCACTCAGGCGCAACCTTAACTAGGCCCCGCGCGTACGCGGGGTATTCAATGAACAAAAACGATTAAGCTGCTTGTCTGGCAGTGGCCGCAGCCATTTCGGTCAGTACGCGTTTATATTCGTTCGGGAACACTTTGACGAATTTTGCGCGTGCGGCTGGCCAGTCAGCCAGGATATCCTTGGCACGTGGGCTGCCGGTCAGCGCTGCGTGCTGCTCGATCAAGCCTTTCAGCAGCACTTCGTCAGGCTGGCCCATGTGCTGTACTTTACCGACGTCTGCTTCAGCTGCTTCGACTTTTTCCAATGAAACCATGCTCATGTTGCAGCGTTTGGAGAATTGGCCGTCGATATCATAGATGTAAGCAATACCACCGCTCATACCTGCCGCAAAGTTCTGGCCGGTTTGACCCAGTACCAGCACGGTGCCGCCCGTCATGTATTCGCAACCATGGTTACCCACGCCTTCAACAATCGCCGTCGCGCCAGAGTTACGTACGCAGAAACGCTCGCCCGCTACGCCACTGAGGAAACTCTCGCCGGTGGTCGCGCCGTACATGACGGTGTTACCAACGATGATGTTTTCATAAGACAAGCCTCGGAAAGTGGTAGGTGGTTTGATGATGATGCGACCACCGCACAAGCCTTTACCCACATAGTCATTGCCTTCACCTGTCAGCTCAAAGGTGATGCCTTTGGCCAGGAAAGCAGCAAAGCTTTGACCGGAAGTACCCGTGAAATTGACGTGGATGGTGCCGTTAGGCAGACCATCATTACCGTAACGACGCGCGACTTCATGCGACAGCATGGTGCCCGCAGTGCGGTTAGTGTTCATGATAGGCAGGTTCAAGGTGACCTTCTCGCCTTTTTCCAACGCCGCTTGTGACAATTCAATCAGCTTGTTATCCAGGGCTTTGGCAATGCCGTGGTCCTGAATGTCATTGTTTTTGCGCGAAACGCTGGCCGGCATGTCTGGCAGGTGGAAAATCTTGCTGAAATCCAGGCCATTGATTTTCCAGTGTTCGATACCAGCTTTCATATCCAGCAAATCTGCACGGCCAATCAGGTCATCAAACTTGGCAATACCGATGCTGGCCATCAACTCGCGTAACTCTTCAGCCACAAAGAAGAAGTAGTTCACCACGTGTTCTGGTTGGCCGGTAAATTTCTTGCGCAACTCCGGGTCTTGCGTCGCCACGCCTACCGGGCAAGTATTCAAATGACACTTGCGCATCATGATACAGCCTTCAACCACTAACGGCGCTGTCGCAAAACCGAACTCATCCGCACCTAGCAACGCACCAATCAGTACGTCACGGCCGGTTTTCATCTGACCATCGACTTGTAGCACAATGCGACCACGCAACTGGTTCAGTACCAAGGTTTGCTGTGTTTCTGCCAATCCAAGTTCCCATGGCGTCCCAGCATGCTTGACTGAAGATATCGGCGAAGCGCCGGTACCACCGTCATGACCCGCAACAACGATATGGTCAGATTTGGCTTTTGCCACCCCTGCAGCCACCGTGCCTATGCCGGTTTCCGATACCAGTTTTACTGAGATAGAGGCTTTTGGATTCGCGTTTTTCAAGTCGTGAATCAGTTGCGCCAGATCTTCAATGGAATAAATGTCGTGGTGCGGTGGTGGCGAAATCAAGCCTACACCTGGCACTGAGAAACGTAGTTTCGCAATGTACGGCGACACTTTATGTCCGGGTAGTTGACCGCCTTCACCTGGCTTGGCACCTTGTGCCATCTTGATCTGGATCTGGTCTGCACTGCTGAGGTATTCAGCCGTCACACCAAAGCGGCCGGAAGCCACTTGTTTGATGCGTGAGCGCAGGGAATCTCCCGCTTTGAGTGGCACATCCGCTTCTATCAAGTCACTGCCTAATACTTCAGCAATACTGGAATCCACTTTTACCGGGATAAAACGTTTAACGTCTTCACCACCTTCCCCGGTATTGGATTTGCCACCAATACGGTTCATGGCTACGGCCAGCGTCGCATGTGCTTCGGTAGAGATAGAACCTAGTGACATCGCGCCTGATGCAAAGCGTTTGACGATCTCTTTGGCTGGTTCAACCTGATCCAGCGGAATCGCGGCTGCGGCTGGCTTGATTTCAAACAGGCCGCGCAAAGTCATGTGACGGCGGCTTTGATCGTTGATCAGCGCAGCATATTCCTTGTAAGTGTCATATTGACCAGTGCGAGTAGCGCTTTGCAATTTGCTGATCGATTGCGGTGTCCACAAGTGCTCTTCACCACGTACACGGAAAGCATATTCACCACCAGCTTCCAGTGCATTCAATAAGGTCGGGTCATTGCCGAATGCCTGGTCATGCATACGCATGGTTTCTTCAGCCACTTGTTCCAGGCCTATGCCTTCGATCTGGCTGACAGTACCGGTGAAATAGTCATTCACGAACTGGCTGTTAAGGCCGATGGCTTCAAAAATCTGCGCGCCACAATAAGACTGATAAGTAGAAATGCCCATTTTGGACATGACTTTATACAAGCCCTTGCCGACCGCTTTGACAAAGTTTTTGCCAGCTTTTTCCACATCGCCGGTCAAGGTCTTCATGGTTTCGTATACCAGCCATGGACAGACAGCTTCAGCGCCGTAACCTGCCAGCAAGGCAAAGTGGTGCACTTCACGCGCCGAGCCGGTATCAATCACCAGGCCAGTGCTGGTACGCAAACCGGCTTTCACCAGGAATTCGTGCGTAGCCGAACAGGCCAGCAGGGCAGGAATTGCCACGCGAGTTGCGGAGACAGTGCGGTCTGACAGGATCAGTACGTTAAAACCGTCATGTACGGCTTTTTCAGCCTGGTCATGCAAGATGTCCAGCGCCTGTTTCATACCGGCTTTACCTAAAGCAGCATCGTAAGTCAGGTCCAGGACGAGGGATTTGAACTGGCCTTGAGTCAGGCTGTCGATCTGTTTGAGTTTTTCCAGGCCGTCCAGGCTGATCACAGGTTGGCTGCTTTCCAGGCGCAGTGGCGGATTGGTTTCATCTATGCCCAGCAGGTTAGGCTTGGGGCCGATAAAGGTGACCAGCGACATCACCAATTCTTCACGAATCGGGTCTATCGGCGGGTTGGTCACCTGGGCAAATAATTGCTTGAAATAGTTGTACAGGGTTTTGGCTTTGTTGGATAACACCGGCAAAGCCGCGTCATTACCCATGGAGCCCGCACCTTCTTCACCATTGTCCAGCATAGGTTGCAGGACGAATTTGAGGTCTTCCTGGGAGTAGCCAAACGCTTGCTGGGTATCCAGCAGGTTCGCCTGCATGGCTACTTCGCCAGTGCCTACATCAGGTAATTCAGTCAGGTGGTAACGCGTTTGTTCAATCCATTGGCGGTAAGGCTTGGCCTGGGCCAGGTCTTTTTTCACTTCCTCGTCATCAATGATGCGGCCCTGCTCCATGTCGATTAGCAACATTTTGCCCGGTTGCAAACGCCATTTCTTAACGATTTTTTCTTGCGGGAAAGTGATCACACCCATTTCAGACGCCATCATGACAATGTCATCTTCAGTCACCAGGTAGCGTGCAGGACGCAAACCGTTACGATCCAGCGTGGCACCAATCATCTTGCCGTCAGTAAATGCCACGGCAGCCGGGCCGTCCCATGGCTCCATAATCGCAGCGTGATACTCGTAGAAAGCGCGACGGTCTTCGTCCATCAACGGATTGTTGTTCCAGGCTTCCGGAATCAGCATCATCATGGCGTGTGGCAGGCTGTAACCGCCAGCGACCAGCAATTCCAGGCAGTTGTCGAAACAGGCTGAGTCAGACTGGCCTTCAACAATCAGTGGCCACAGTTTTTCCAGGTCTTCACCCAGCACAGTTGATTTGATTGTTTCGTGACGGGCTGTCATCCAGTTGACGTTGCCTTGCACGGTATTGATTTCACCGTTGTGGGCAATCATGCGGAATGGATGGGC
>DATHWT010000187.1:0-13264 GCA_035460345.1 Methylophilus sp.
CTATTGTACATAATGTGCAGTGAGGGTTGCGTTTGCATCATTGCTGCGCAAAAGTTCATTGGATTTAAAATAGAGCAAACTCGGAGGAAGAAAAATGGCACAAACCCAGATGGCATTAGACTCATTGGATTTTGACGCAACAATCGCTTTGGCCGCCAAAGTGGCGCCACATGTTGATATCCTGGAAATTGGTACACCTTGTATCAAGCATAACGGTATCGAACTGTTGAAAGCATTGCGTACTAAATTCCCTAACAACAAGATTTTGGTTGACCTGAAAACCATGGATGCTGGCTTCTACGAAGCTGAGCCATTCTACAAAGCCGGCGCGGATATCGTGACTGTGCTGGGTACTGCAGATGTTGGTACGATCAAAGGTGTGGTCGATGCTGCTAACAAATACGGTAAAGAAGCTCAAGTTGACCTGATCAACGTAAAAGACAAAAAAGCACGCACACTAGAAGTGGTTAAACTGGGCGCGCACATCATTGGCGTACACACTGGCTTGGATCAACAAGCTGCTGGTCACACACCTTTTGCTGACCTGGGCCTGGTATCTGGCTTGAAAACAGGCGCTAAAGTATCTGTAGCTGGTGGTGTTAAAGCCGCCACAACCAAGCAAGTAGTTGACGCTGGTGCTGACATCGTTGTTGCTGGTGCTGCTATCTACGGTGCTGCTGATCCTGCTGCTGCTGCTTCAGAAATCACCAAAATCGCTCACGGCGCTGGTACTTCTGCCAAAGGTGGTAACAAGTTGTTGCCATGGATCATCGCTGCAGTTGCTGCGGTATTGGTATTCTCACTGCTGGGCAAGAAATCTGAAGAAGCTGCTCCTGCTTCTGAAGCGCCAGTGGCTGAAGAAGCTGCACCTGTTGATGCTGCTCCGGCTGCTGAAGCACCTGCTGCTACTGAAGAGGTTGCTCCAGCTGCGACAACTGAAGAAGCTGCACCTGCTGCAGAAGCTCCAGCTGAAGCCAAGTAATTTCTTATCTTTATGATCTGCTGATTATCTTCGGATAGTCAGCAGGCTAAAAAAGCAGTCCTCACGGACTGCTTTTTTGTTTTTAATGACAGATTTTGCCTGGTCGTGAAGACTTGCGGTAAAATGCCTGTATTATTTGTTAAATCTCTGTGAACACCTCTTTCCTCACTATGTCACGCCAAGCTGAAGTCACGCGCAATACACTCGAAACCCAAATTACAGTTGCTATCAATCTGGATGGCACTGGTGTGTCTGATTTACAGAGCGGATTGGGCTTTCTGGATCACATGCTTGACCAGATCGCCCGTCACGGCATGATCGATCTGAAAGTGCATGCCAAAGGTGATTTGCATATTGATGCGCACCACACGGTAGAAGATATCGGCATCACGCTGGGCCAGGCTTTTGCCAAGGCGCTAGGAGATAAAAAAGGGTTGACCCGTTACGGGCACAGTTATGTCCCGCTGGACGAAGCCTTGAGCCGGGTTGTGCTGGATCTGTCCGGGCGCCCTGGCCTGGAGTTTGACTGTCAGTTTACGCGTGCCATGATAGGCGAGTTTGATGTAGACTTGTTCTATGAGTTCTTTCAGGGCTTCATTAACCACTCGCTGGTGACTTTGCATATTGATAACCTCAAGGGTCACAATGCGCACCACCAGGCCGAAACAATTTTCAAGGCGTTTGGTCGCGCCTTGCGCGTCGCCATTACACCAGACCCGCGCATGGCCGGTATGATGCCATCGACCAAGGGTTCGCTATAAGCCGATAAGCCATACATGAATCGTTTGCAAGTCGCCGTCATTGATTACGGCATGGGTAATTTAAGATCTGTCGCCAATGCCTTGAAAGCAGTTGCGCCGGATGTGCGCATCGAGATCACCAGTGATCCTGAACAGATCGCTACGGCTGAACGTGTTGTGTTTCCTGGGCAGGGGGCGATGCCGGACTGCATCCGCGAGCTTGATAGACGCGGTTTACGCCAGGCAGTGATCGCCGCCACCCGTGACAAGCCTTTTCTGGGTATCTGTATCGGTTTGCAAATGCTGTTCGAGCATTCCGAAGAAGGTGATGTCCCGGGCCTGGGTATTTATGATGGTGAAGTAAAGCGTTTCCCAGCCGAAAAAATGGTGGATGCGCAAGGTGCCAAACTGAAAGTGCCGCACATGGGCTGGAGCCAGGTTGAGCAAAGCGTGACACATGATATGTGGCAGGATATTCCTGACCTGGCACGCTTTTATTATGTTCACAGCTACTATGTGGTGCCGGCAGAGCCAGCGTTAACAGCCGCCACCACGGCATACCCGTATGACTATACCTGTGCGATTGCGCGGGACAATGTATTTGCCGTGCAATTTCACCCGGAAAAGAGTGCAGAATCAGGCTTGCAACTTTTGCGTAATTTTGTAAACTGGAAACCATGATTGTGTTTTCCCAACCTTTGTCCAAACTCGTTATATTTCAATACAAAACAGCATGTTAATTATCCCGGCAATTGATTTAAAAGATGGTCACTGCGTACGCTTGAAGCAGGGCCTGATGGAAGAGTCCACTGTATTTTCTGAAGACCCTGCGGCCATGGCCAGACACTGGGTGGATCAGGGTGGCAAACGTTTGCACCTGGTCGACTTGAATGGTGCGTTTGCCGGCAAGCCGGTCAATGAAAACGCCATCAAGTCTATCGTGGCAGCAGTTGGCGGCGATATCCCTATCCAACTGGGTGGCGGTATCCGCGACCTGGATACGATTGAACGTTATCTGGATGACGGCATCAGTTACATCATCATAGGCACGGCTGCTGTTAAAAACCCTGGTTTTTTGCATGAGGCATGCTATGCATTCCCGGGCCAGATCATGGTCGGCCTGGATGCAAAAGATGGCAAGGTAGCCGTGGATGGCTGGTCAAAATTGACCGGACACGATGTGATAGACCTAGCTAAAAAGTTTGAAGATTATGGTGTGGAAAGTATCGTCTATACCGACATTGGTCGTGACGGTATGCTGACCGGTGTCAACATTGAAGCGACCGTGGCTCTAGCGCAGGCTTTAACCATCCCTGTGATCGCCAGTGGTGGCGTCACCAACCTGGATGATGTGCGCAAACTATGTGCAGTGCAGGCTGAAGGGATCATTGGCACGATCACCGGCCGTGCTATTTACGAAGGCACACTGGATTTCTCTGCAGCCCAGACATTGGCAGATGAGCTCAGCGCATAATGGGATGTGCTAAACGCATCATCCCTTGCCTGGATGTGACGAATGGTCGCGTAGTCAAAGGCGTCAACTTTCTTGAATTGCGCGATGCCGGAGACCCGGTAGAGATTGCGCAGCGCTATAACGATCAGGGTGCTGATGAACTGACCTTCCTCGATATCACTGCCAGTTCTGATGATAGAGACTTGATATTACATATTATTGAACGCGTGGCTGAGCAGATATTCATCCCGCTGACTGTAGGCGGCGGCGTGCGCAAAGTGGAAGATGTGCGCCGATTGCTGAATGCCGGTGCCGACAAAGTCAGTATCAATACCACTGCAGTACTGAACCCGCAGGTGGTGGCAGATGCCGCCAGCCGTTTCGGTTCGCAATGTATTGTGGTCGCCATCGATGCCAAGAAAGTAGATAACCAGCCGTTTGAGTGGGAAGTGTTTACCCACGGCGGCCGTAATGCGACAGGGTTGGATGCTGTCGAGTGGGCTCGTAAAATGGTAGCCCTGGGTGCCGGTGAATTGCTGGTGACCAGCATGGACCGGGATGGCACCAAGATTGGTTTTAATAATCCGCTAAACAAAGCGATCAGTGATGCTGTGGATGTACCACTGATTGCTTCCGGTGGCGTCGGTAACTTGCAGCACCTAGTAGATGGCGTGACACTGGGTGGGGCAGATGCAGTGCTGGCAGCCAGTATTTTCCACTATGGTGAATTTACGGTACAGCAGGCGAAAGACTATATGCGACAACACGGATTAGAGATACGATGACTTGGCTGGATCAAGTAGCCTGGACAGCTGACGGCCTGGTGCCGGTGATTGCCCAGGAACAATCGTCAGGCAAGATTCTGATGTTTGCCTGGATGAATCGCGAAGCCTTGCAGTTGACGCGTGAAACCGGTCATGCCGTGTATTACTCACGTTCACGCAATAAACTCTGGCACAAGGGCGAAGAGTCCGGCCATACCCAGATAGTGCATGATATCCGCTTGGATTGTGATAATGACGTTGTTTTGCTCACAGTAGAACAAGAGGGTGGCATCGCCTGTCATACCGGGCGACACAATTGCTTTTTCCAGCAGTTGCAAAATGATGACTGGGTCACTGTCGAACCTGTGATCAAAGACCCGAAAGCAATTTATCATGAGTGATGTCTTAAATCGATTGTCCGAGCTGCTGGAACAGCGCAAGTCTGCTGATCCAGCTTCTTCATACGTGGCCAAGCTGTATGACAAAGGCTTGGACAGTATTTTGAAGAAGATAGGCGAAGAAGCCACAGAAACGGTCATTGCAGCTAAAAGCGGCAATGCTGAACAAATCATTTACGAAACCGCTGATTTATGGTTTCACACCCTGGTGTTACTCAGTCATGCGGGTTTGAGCGCGCAGGATGTGCTCAATGAACTGGCGCGCCGCGAAGGTTTGTCCGGGATTGCTGAGAAAGCGGGGAGGGCAGAATGAGTGCAGATTGCATTTTTTGTAAAATCGCTGCTGGTAGCATACCCTCGAAAAGCATTTATGAGGACGACAATGTCATTGCTTTTCATGACATCCGTCCGATGGCAAAAGTGCATTTTCTGATAGTGCCAAAAAAGCATATTGAAACATTGAAAGACTGCGTTGCAGAAGATCAGGATTTACTAGGCGGCATGATGTTGCTGGCGCCAAAGTTGGCTACTGAGCAGGGGCTCGTTGGTTACAAAACGTTAATGAATGTGGGCCGTGAAGGCGGACAAGAAGTGTTCCATATTCATTTGCATGTCTACGGTGGTGGCGCTGTTGCTGATCAGGCAAAAGCATAACTGCTATCTAGTTTAAGGAGATTGTGATGGGAAGCTTCAGTTTATGGCATTGGTTGATTGTGTTGCTGATTGTGGTGCTGGTGTTTGGTACCAAAAAGTTACGTAATATCGGCAGTGATGTCGGCGGTGCGGTTAATGAATTCAAGAAAGCCGTCAATGATGGCAAGGGTGAATCCAAACCCGATGAATTGTCAGATAAAAAATAATTCACTACTGAACTGTGTTTGATATCTCTTTTTCTGAACTGCTGGTCATCGCCATTGTTGCATTGGTGGTGATCGGACCGGAAAAATTGCCAAAAGTCGCCCGTACCGCGGGCGCTTTTTTTGGCCGCTTGCAGCGGTTTGTCGCGCAGGTTAAAGATGAAGTCAATCGTGAATCGCGCTTTGCAGAATTGCAGAAGTTGCAGGATGAGGTGCATTCAAGCTTGCAGCAAAGCTATGTCGATATCGAACGCAGCATTATGCCGACTGAATCGCAGCTAATTGAAGAGCCTCCGGTTGAGGCAGAGGTCTTTAAAAAGCCTCGCAAGCCACGCCAGGCGAAAGTGAAGGGATTACCGGCGGAAGGCCCATCGTCCATACCTGGACGCCGATCTAAAGCGCCCGCCAAGAAACCCCCACCAACACCTGAATTAGAGCAAAGTGCGATTTCCCCAGATACTGCTTCAGGTACTGCCGTTAATGCAGCTACTCGCCGTCCGCGCAAGCCTAAACCCAAGCCAGCCAGCGACACCTCGGATATGTTTGTCGATGAGCCACGGTCATAAGCAAGAGATGATGTGCTTGAAGTATGACGCCTACTGAAAATTTCATTACCCACCTGGTTGAACTTCGCAATCGCCTGCTACGCGCTGTGGTAGGCCTGCTGGTGATATTCGTCGGTTTGTTTCCTTTTGCAGACAAGCTTTACAGCCTGCTTGCTGCGCCGCTATTAGCCAAGTTGCCGCAAGGCGCACAAATGATTGCCACAGCGGTGACCACACCTTTTTTTGTGCCCATGAAAGTCACTATGCTGGCCGCATTTCTGCTGGCTTTGCCGTGGATTCTTTATCAATGCTGGTCATTTGTAGCACCGGGCTTGTATGCGCACGAGAAACGTATGCTAATGCCTTTGCTGGTGGCATCGCTTATCCTGTTTTTTATCGGCATGACCTTCGCCTATTTTGCTGTTTTCCCGGTAGTATTTGGTTTCCTGGTGGGCAGTGCGCCACAGGGTGTGGCCGTGATGACGGATATTGCTGAGTACCTCGATTTTGTAATCGGTATGTTCCTGGCGTTCGGGTTTGCTTTTGAAGTGCCGGTCGCAGTCGTACTCATGGCGCTCATGGGCTGGGTGACTTTAGAGCAGCTGAAGGAAGCGCGCTCTTACGTGGTGGTTGGCGCATTTGTACTGGGGGCGATTTTTACACCGCCGGATATCGTGTCCCAGTTTATGCTGGCTATCCCATTATGGATACTATACGAAGCCGGGTTGCTGGTGGTGCGCTGGTTACCGCCGCGGGATGCCAGCCCGACTTCTGCATAATTTAAATATTTTTTATTTAGGTATTTTATTCGGTGACGGGCGCTTACCTACCACCAGGTCGATATCCACTTTTTTACCGGTGCGCAAAATAGACAAAGTTGCTTTCTCGCGCGGTTTTAACAGCGCAATAATATTCAGCATGGATTGACTATCCGCCACCGGTTTCTTGTTGATTGCAGTGAGAATATCGCCGGGGCGTAAGCCGGCACGGTCTGCGGGGCTATCAAGCAGAACACCAGCAATCAGCGAACCATTTATCGTTTTCAAATTAAAAGATTCAGCCAGCTCTGGCGTGATGTCTTGCGCTTCTATACCAATCCAGCCACGCGTAACCGAGCCGCTGGAAGTGATTTGTTCCATCACTTGTTGGGCAATGCTGACCGGGATCGCAAACCCTATGCCCATGCTGCCGCCATTGCGGGAGTAGATGGCGCTGTTAATACCAATCAGGTCGCCGTTGGTATCTATCAATGCGCCGCCGGAGTTGCCGGGGTTGATCGACGCATCGGTCTGGATAAAATTCTCAAAGGTATTGATGCCCAGGTGATTGCGTCCCAGCGCACTGATAATCCCTTGCGTGACTGTTTGGCCGACGCCAAACGGGTTGCCAATCGCCAGCACTACATCGCCTACCTTCATCTGTTCGCTGTTACTAAAGGTGATGGCTGGTAAATCCTTGCGGTCAATCTTAAGTACCGCCACATCCGTTTCCGGGTCGGTACCCACTACGATTGCGGACGATTTGCTGCCATCGCTTAATGCCACTTCAATCTGGTCTGCCGAACTGATCACGTGGTTATTGGTGAGAATCAGGCCATCGGCACTGACAATCACGCCGCTACCCAGGCTATTCTCAGGCTGGTCATCTTCTTCTTCCATTTCCTCGCCAAAGAAATGACGAAATAACGGGTCATTTTTTAGCGCACGGTGTGGGTCCTGGCTGATACGGGCGGTGGTGAAAATATTGACGACTGAAGGCGTTGCCTTGCTGACGGCGCTGCGATAACCCGTTTTTGCGATGGCGGCAGCCTGACTGCTAGCGGTGGATGGCTTCACGATCACCTGTTGACTGTTCGATTGCACCAGAAGGTTGGGATAAAATAATTTCATCACAAATAGAATACCGAGGCAGACGGTGACAGCTTGTGAGAATATAGTCCAGAGTTGGCGCATGGTTGCAGTTAAATAATTGTTTTAATAATTGATCAGTATATGAGAGTCAGAGATGGAATTGAATCGTCTTGTTAGCGAATTGGCTAATTTTTTGCAAGTTGTCAGATTTCAGGACTATTGCCCGAACGGATTGCAGGTGGAAGGGCGGCCGGAAGTGCGGCGCATTGTCACCGGCGTCACTGCCAGCCAGGCCTTGATCGAGGCTGCCATTGAAGAAGATGCGGATGCCATCATGGTGCATCACGGTTATTTCTGGCGTGGCGAACCGGCAGAAGTCACAGGTATGAAGCGAAAGCGCCTGAAACAGTTGCTGACGCATGATATCAGTCTGCTTGCTTACCATTTGCCTCTGGATGCGCATACTGAAGTCGGTAACAATGTGCAACTTGGTAAAGTACTTGGCTGGCCGCTGGTGCGCTATCTGGATGACAAAAGCATGCTGCCAATGACGGCCTTGCCACAGGCGATTTCATTGCAGCAGCTGGGCGAGCATATCAGCCAGCGATTAGGCCGCCAGGTGCAGTTACTGGGCGATCCCAAACAGCAAGTGCGCACGGTAGCCTGGTGTACAGGGGCTGCCCAGTCTTACATCCAGCAGGCGGTCACCGCCGGGGTGGATGTGTTTCTCAGCGGCGAAGTCTCTGAACCCACCTGGCATACCGTTCAGGAAACCGGTACCGCCTATATAGCTGCCGGGCATCATGCTACCGAACGCTACGGCATTCAGGCACTGGGGCAGTGGGTAGCCGGAAATTACGGAATTGAGCATATTTACATAGAAGTTGAGAACCCGATTTAATTGATAAATATCAATAAGTTATTGAATTATATTTGGATTGTGCATGCGGAAAATGTATAATCGCGACTCAAGTTTTGATCTAACTGTTACCTTCAAAAGGGTAGATTAAGGAAGCCAATGTCAGAAAACAAAATCGACAACCCTAGTTTGTCGTTTTGCGCGCCATCTGAGGTGGATTTGCAAAAGCGTGATTTTTTGGTGAAAGCCACTGCTGCCACCGGTGCTGTCGGTGTCGCTGCGGTAGCGGTGCCATTTGTAGGCAGCATGTTACCCAGTGAGCGTGCCAAAGCGGCTGGTGCACCGGTAGAAATCGATATCAGCAAGCTGAAACCAGGTGAAAAAATGACAGCCGAATGGCGTGGTCAGCCAGTGTGGATTGTGCGCCGTTCGCCAGAAATGATGGCGATACTCGACAAGCACGATGCGGATTTATCCGATCCAAATATGGAAGTGCCTCAGCAACCTGAATATTGCAAAAACAAGGCGCGCGCGATTAAACCTGAATTTGCGGTGATGTTGGGTACATGTACGCATCTGGGTTGTTCGCCGAATGATAATTTTTCGCAAACAGCCGAGTGGCCGGGTGGCTTTATCTGTCCATGCCACGGGTCAAAATTCGACCTGACCGGCCGGGTATTCAAAGGCTCTCCAGCGCCGACTAATCTGATTGTGCCGCCACATCAATATCTGACAGAAACCACCATCCTGGTTGGCGATGACAAAAAGGCGGAGGCTTAAATATCATGGCAAATAATAATAAAACGATTGCCGCTGGCGTGCTGGACTGGGTAGATGCCCGTTTCCCGCTGACCAGTACTATCAAAGGACACCTTACCGAGTATTACGCACCGAAAAACTTCAACTTCTGGTATTTCTTCGGTTCATTGGCTTTATTAGTGCTGGTGCTGCAAATCGTTACCGGTATCTTCCTGACCATGAACTACAAGCCGGATGCTGAACTGGCATTTGCTTCGGTGGAATACATCATGCGGGATGTATTTGGCGGAAACATTATTCGTTACATGCACTCGACCGGCGCTTCCATGTTTTTCGTGGTGGTTTACCTGCACATGTTCCGTGGCATTATTTATGGTTCATACCGTACGCCACGTGAACTGATCTGGCTGTTCGGCGTAGGTATCTTCCTGGTGCTGATGGGCGAGGCGTTCTTTGGTTACCTGCTGCCATGGGGGCAAATGTCTTACTGGGGCGCACAGGTGATTGTCAACCTGTTCTCTACCGTGCCGTTTATCGGTCCTGATCTCTCAGAGTGGTTACGTGGTGACTACCTGGTGTCTGATGCGACATTGAACCGCTTCTTCGCTTTCCATGTGATTGCCTTGCCATTGGTGCTTTTGGGCCTGGTGGCTGTGCATATCGTGGCGTTGCACGAGGTTGGCTCCAATAACCCTGACGGCGTTGAAATCAAAAAGCATAAAGATAAAGAAACCGGTATTCCGCTGGATGGCATTCCTTTCCATCCTTACTACTCGGTTAAAGACCTGGTCGGTGTGGTCGCCTTCCTGATGGTGTTCTTTGCCATTGTGTTCTTTATGCCGGAAATGGGTGGTTACTTCCTCGAAGCCAACAACTTTATTCCTGCTGATCCGCTGAAAACACCGGCACACATTGCACCGGTCTGGTACTTCACACCTTATTACTCGATCCTGCGTGCAGTACCGCCTATTGGTATTTCACAGTTCCCTGGAGTGGTGGCGATGGGCTTGTCAGTCGTGGCGTTTGCTTTCCTGCCCTGGCTGGACAGAAGTCCGGTGAAGTCGATTCGCTACCGTGGAAGTTTGTACAAGCGCTGGTTGACTGCTTTTGTCATCAGCTTTGTCATCTTGGGTTATCTGGGTACGGTTCCGGGCGATGTCTGGGGTCAATTCGGGCCATGGCTGGGACGCGCAGACCGTGCGACCGTGGTTGCCCGTATTTGTATGGTGGTTTACTTTGCATATTTTGCATTAATGCCTTGGTACACCAAAAAAGACAAAACCAAACCAGTGCCGGAAAGGGTGACATACAAATGATGAAGAAATTGTTTATTCAGGCATTTGCCAGTGTATCGCTGCTGGTTTCAGGCGTTACTGTGGCCAATGAGGTGCATATTGATGTAACGGCACCGATTAACATGAGTGATAAAGCCTCTTTGCAGCGCGGGGCCAAGATTTTTGTAAACTACTGCCTTAACTGCCATAGCGCCAACTACATGCGTTACAACCGGTTGCAGGATATTGGCCTGACCGACAAGCAAATCAAGGATAACTTGCTGTTTGCCGGTGAAAAAGTCGGCGAGACCATGCGTGTCAGCATGAATCCCAAAGATGCCAAAAAATGGTTTGGTGCAGCACCGCCTGACCTGAGCGTGGAAGTGCGCGCGCGTGGTGCAGACTGGGTCTATGCCTACTTGCGTAGTTTCTACAAGGATGACAGCCGTCCTACCGGTTGGAATAATCAGGTGTTTGATAAAGTCGCCATGCCGCATGTGTTGTATGAGCTGCAAGGCGTGCAGGTGCTGGATCACGAAACACATACATTGAAACTTGAAAAAGCCGGTAAATTGAGTCCTGAAGAATATGACCAGTTTGCAGGTGATTTAACCAACTTTATGGCATTTATGGCAGAGCCTGCGAAACAGTCCCGCATCTGGATTGGTGTGTTCGTACTGCTATTCTTGTCTGTGCTGTTAGTCTTGGTGAAGAAAATCAAAGCCGAATACTGGAAAGACATTCGGTAACCAGCAACCAAGTCCGACACCAGGGCTCTGGCCTTGGTGTCTTTTTTTATAGGGAAAAATGATTATGATGAGATTGTATTCGGGCACTGTCGATCCTTACAGCCACCGTTGCCGTATCGTGCTGTTTGAAAAGGGCATGGACTTTGAAGTCATTGATGTCGACCTCACTAACAAAACTGAAGACCTCGCCATTCTGAACCCTTACGGCGAAGTCCCGGTACTGGTTGAGCGTGACCTGGTATTGTCAGAGGCTAACATTATCAATGAATACATTGATGAGCGCTTCCCGCATCCGCAACTGATGCCAGCTGACCCGGTTATGCGTGCGCGTGCGCGTCTGTACCTGTATAACTTTGAAAAAGATTTGTTTAACCATATCAAAGATATCGAGTCTGGCGAAGACGAAAGAGTGGAGCGTGCACGTAAAGTTATTCGTGATAATCTGACGCAGCTGGTCCCTATCTTCAGCAAACAAAATTATTTGATGGGCGATGAGTACTCCATGCTGGATGTGGCGATTACCCCATTGTTATGGCGTCTGGGTCACTATGGTATTGAATTGCCTAACCAGGCTGCGCCTTTGCTGAAATATGCGGAGCGTTTGTTCTCGCGTCCTATGTATGCTGAAGCGATGACGCCTTCTGAAAAGGCCATGCGCAAGTAGTTCTTGGTTCGCAGATATACAGCGCGGTGAATTTTTCCCGCGCTGTTTTTTTAAGGAAAGTCAGCATGAGCACATTGATCCCGACCACTGCCTATTTGATACGTGCGATACATGAGTGGTGTGTCGATAATGCTTTGACACCGCATCTATTGGTAAAGGTGGATGCGCAAACACGTGTGCCTATGGCGTTTGTGAAAAACGGCGAGATTGTACTCAATATCAATTACACCGCTGTTAAGGATCTGCACATTGATAACGATGCCGTGGTGTTCTCGGCGCGCTTCAGTGGCGTAGCACAGCATATTTATGTGCCTATCGGCCGTATTGCCGGTGTATTTGCCAGAGAGAACAGCCAGGGCATGTTTTTTGAGGTGACCGATGGCCATACGCCGGAGCCTTCAAAAAGAGCAGAGTCAGCGGAAGCGGAAGCGCCTGGGCCGGCCGCGCCCAAAAAATCCCACCTTAAGGTTGTCAAGTAATCCGCGCCTCTGCAAAAATACATGGTCACAAAAGTGGCATATTGCGCATGCACTATTCTTTATCGCTGAGAATAAAAAAATTTCTCAAAGCACTAGATAAAACTCATAAAAAAGTGCTATAGTTGCGCCTTTCCGAAATGCCGGGTTAGCTCAGTTGGTAGAGCAGCGCACTTGTAATGCGAAGGTCATCAGTTCGATTCCGATACCCGGCACCATAAGATTAAATACAGTTAGCATTGACGCTGATTGAATTTGCCGCGATAATCGCGGTCGATTTTGGAGGGGTGGCCGAGTGGTTAAAGGCGACGGACTGTAAATCCGTTCTCTCAGAGTACGCTGGTTCGAATCCAGCCCCCTCCACCAAATTACTGTCTGTAGGCGTTTAAAAAGCGGGATGGTGAGAGCCTTCCTTGGGTGTTCTGCATAGTGCGGGTGTAGCTCAGTTGGTAGAGCACTTGCCTTCCAAGCAAGATGTCGCGAGTTCGAACCTCGTCGCCCGCTCCAACAGCAATGAAGGCATGAAGCGCCCATGTGGCTCAGTGGTAGAGCACTCCCTTGGTAAGGGAGAGGTCGCGGGTCCGATTCCCGCCATGGGCACCAGTTTTGCTCGCGTTAAATTTAGTAGCATAAAATTAATGGCGTAGGGTTTGGTAGCATAGAGCTTGTTAAGTAGTGGCGTTTCAGGGTGTTGTCATCCGCGTCGCATAATTTGTGAAAACACAATTATTTATTGGCATTTTCAGTATCAATAAAGGAAAACATCATGGCAAAAGGCAAATTTGAACGTACCAAGCCACACGTGAACGTTGGTACGATTGGTCACGTTGACCACGGTAAGACGACATTGACAGCGGCGATCACCACTGTATTGACTAAGAAATTTGGTGGTGA
>DATHWT010000188.1:0-3012 GCA_035460345.1 Methylophilus sp.
GGTGTGATTGGCCTTAAATTGCACGAAGACTGGGGAACCACACCGGCAGCGATTGATAATTGCCTGAGCGTCGCTGACGAAATGGATGTGCAGGTTGCCATTCACTCGGACACCCTGAATGAATCAGGCTTTGTCGAAACCACTATTGGTGCGTTCAAGGGCCGCACCATCCATACCTTCCATACCGAAGGGGCGGGCGGTGGTCATGCGCCGGATATTATCAAGGCGGCGGGCTACCCGAATGTGTTGCCTTCGTCGACCAATCCGACCCGGCCGTTCACCGTTAATACCATAGACGAACACCTGGATATGTTGATGGTATGCCACCATCTGGACCCAGCCATTGCCGAGGATATCGCGTTTGCCGAAAGCCGGATCCGCCGCGAAACGATTGCTGCTGAAGATATCTTCCATGACCTCGGCGCTTTTTCCATGATGTCGTCTGACTCACAGGCCATGGGGCGTGTCGGCGAGGTGATTATCCGCACCTGGCAAACTGCGCACAAAATGAAAATACAGCGTGGCCCTTTGGCAGAGGATGTTGCAGGTAACGATAACTTCCGCATCAAACGCTACATCGCCAAATACACCATTAACCCGGCCATCACGCATGGCGTTTCACATGTGGTTGGCTCTGTTGAAGTGGGCAAACTGGCTGACCTCGTCGTGTGGAAACCGGCTTTCTTTGGGGTAAAACCTTTTACTATCATCAAAGGCGGCATGATTGCCGCCGCGGCGATGGGTGACCCGAATGCGTCGATCCCGACCCCACAGCCCGTGCACTATCGCCCCATGTTTGGTGCGTATGGTGGCGGGTTAAAAACTGCAGTGACCTTTGTTTCGCAAGCCGGATTGGATAATCCGGAGCTGAAAACACTGGGGCTGCAAAAAACCTTAGTCGCTGTTAAAGGTACGCGTGACGTGAAAAAATCCGATATGGTACATAATACCTGGTTGCCAAAGATTGACGTTGACCCTGAAACCTACGAGGTGTTGGCCGATGGCATGCCGCTAGTGTGCGAGCCAGCTGAGGTGTTACCCATGGCGCAACGTTATTTCCTGTTTTAATCATGATTCATTTAATCGAACGTATTACTGTCAGCGGTCACATCGATGACACTCTGGAACTGCCTTTTGACCTCAGGCAGAAAAGCCGTTTGCGGGTAACCCTTACTTCTGGCAAAGAAGCCGGCCTGTTTTTAACCCGTGGCATTATTCTACGTGGCGGCGATTTGCTAAAGTCCGAAGATGGCCTGGTTGTGCAAATTGTGGCGGCGCAAGAGCCCGTCTACAATGTGATTGCGCCGACACCGCGAGATCTGATGTGTGCGGCATATCATTTGGGTAACCGCCACGTGCCATTGCAAATCGGCGATGGCTGGCTGCGGCTTGAGCAAGATTATGTGCTAAGGGATATGTTGTTAGGCCTAGGTATGCAAGTGAGCGAAGTCGAAGCGCCGTTTGAGCCGGAAGCTGGCGCTTACGGTGGCGGTCACCGCCATGGGCATGATGACGATGCCTTGCAGTCATTACGACCCAAAGGCAGTCGCGCCCATGGCTAACGCACTGGCGCTCAGCCGGTTGCTGCAACTGGCGAGCCCGCTGTTGCCGGTAGGTGCTTATTGTTATTCGCAAGGGCTGGAGTGGGCGATAGAGAGCGGGGAGGTAACTGATGTCACTTCCGCGCAAGCGTGGATAGGTGACAGTTTGCAAGTCTACCAGGCGAGATTTGAGCTGCCTGTGCTTTACCGCATGTATCAAGCCTGGGAAGCGCAGGACATGACAATGGTGCAAGAGTGGGACATGTTTTACCATGCCGGTCGGGATACTGCCGAAGGCTGGGCTGAGACCAGGCAGATGGGTTATTCCCTGCGCAGGTTGTTGAATGACCTAAAACCAATGTCACCGGCACTGGTAGCTCAGGTGAATACGCTGCAATCGCCAGCATTCCCTACCGTTTATGCAGCCATCGCCCAGCAATGGCAAATTCCGCCTGAGCAAATGTTGCATGGCTATATATGGGGCTGGCTGGAAAATCAGGCCAGCGCTGCCATGAAGGCGGTCCCGCTGGGACAAGTGGCCGGGCAGACTATTTTGCTTGCTTTAGGTGAGCAACTGCCGCAAGTCATTGAGGCTGCGATGCAATTGCCGGATGATGCCTTAAGCAATTTCAACCCTTTGCTCAGCATTGCCGGTTGCCAACACGAAACGCAATACAGCAGGTTATTCCGATCATGAAAATACATACACAATTTGAAACACCCACTCCCGCGATTAGCGACTTTAAGGAGCCGCTGCGCGTAGGCATCGGTGGCCCGGTCGGTTCAGGTAAAACGGCATTGACACTGGCTTTATGTCAGCGCTTGCGCGAGGTATATAACATTGCCGTGGTGACCAACGATATTTACACCAAGGAAGATGCCGAGTTTTTGACGCGCAATGAAGCATTGTCGCCAGAAAGAATTATTGGTGTCGAAACCGGCGGCTGTCCGCATACGGCCATCCGTGAAGATGCTTCGATGAATCTTGAAGCGGTAGACCAGCTGAGCAAACGCTTTCAAACGCTGGATATCGTATTTGTTGAAAGCGGTGGCGATAACTTGGCGGCGACGTTCAGCCCTGAGCTGTCAGATTTGACCATCTACGTAATTGATGTGGCTGCCGGTGAGAAGATTCCACGGAAAGGTGGGCCCGGCATCACCAAGTCTGACCTGTTGGTGATTAACAAAATTGACCTGGCGCCTATGGTTGGGGCTTCGCTGGAGGTCATGGAACAGGATGCTAAACGTATGCGCGGGCAGCGGCCATTTGTGTTTACCAATCTGAAAACGAATCAGGGGTTGGAAGAGATAGTCAGTTTCATCGAGAAACAAGGCCTTATGCTTTGAAAATGATGGCTGTGCGTCCGTGGCGGTGTTGTGTCTGCTTGCCGTAATAATTGTACTGTCTGCGCCGACAAGTCTTGCCACAAACGCACAGCCATCATTTTCTGATCAACGGGTATAAGCCTGT
>DATHWT010000189.1:0-4484 GCA_035460345.1 Methylophilus sp.
CCACCTGCACGCGCAGTAAAGTCACCGGCGCTATTGATGATGCGACGGCCTTGTGAGCCAGCATAAAAGTATTCTTCATTGCCTCTTGCCTCACCATAATTGATAAAGGCAGTGAGGGCCGGGTCAAACTCATATTCTACTTTTGTCATCCAGTAGTTTGAGTCACCTCTGAAGAACTCCCAGTCATTGACAAAGTTTTTGTCATTCTGTGGTGCACGTGGCAGGGCAAAGCCTGAGTTGTACACGATATTGGCTGAGTAGCCTTTGGTCAATCTATCCTGGCTGGCAATATCAAGGCTGGCAGTCAATTTTTCGCCACGATAATCGACGGCCAGTGAGCCAATATACATGCGGTCGGACTGGCGGCTAATCGGTGTATCGCCATCACGCGCAAGTGCATTCAGGCGCACACCCCAAGCATTGTCTTCGCCGAAACGGCGTCCGAGGTCCAGATGTCCGCCAAACTGGCTATCTGAAATATAACTGGCAGTAAATCGGTTAAGCGGGGTATCGCCAGCACGTTTCGAGACCAGGTTGATGTTGCCGCCGGTGACGCCAAACGGGCTGCTGCCATTGAGCATGGAAGCCGGGCCTTTTAATACATCCACCCGTTCATAAAAGTCGGGCGCAATGCGGCGCAGTTCTGTCATCCCGTACAAACCATTAATCCCTACCTGATTGGTGAATAGCGGAAAGCCGCGGATATGGTAGGTTTCACTATCGCCATATTCAGCCATGGCGCTACGCACGGATGGATCTACTGCCACAATATCCGCCAGGCGGCGTGCCTGCTGGTCAAGTACGAATTCCTCAGTAAAGCTTTGTGTGCTGAATGGCGTTTTAAAAATATCGACGTTGCCCAGAATGCCCATCCGGCTGGCTTTCGCCACCTGGCCACCAGCAAATACCGGAGGCAAATCACTGGGAGAAATTGTTCGGCTGGCTTGAACTGCTACCTCAGGCAGCGTGTCTGTATGCTGCGAGACTGGACGCGGGATAATGATGATTGCACCACTGGCAGACCTGGCTTGCAAGCCAGTGTCTTTCAGCAATTGCTGCAGGGCCTGGTCACGGGTTAATTGTCTTTTCAAGGCAGGTACAGATTTGCCTTTTACTTGTGTCGCATCAAAAGTGAGGGTGATGGCTGATTGTCTGGCTAATGTATTGAGCGCATCTTCCAGTTTGCCAGCCGGGAGCTGGAAATCAAAGACCTGGCTTTCTTCTGCATAAGCGGTGATGGCTGCGCCTGGAGTCAAACTGCTTACAAAGCTGGTGAGTAAGGCGGTATGAAATGCCGCAGAAAGCTGTCGTTTAAGGGATGATTTTTTGCGATGGTCGCGCGGTTGCATCTGGTTAAACCTCTATCAATAAAAGAGAAATAACCGTATGCCGGATAACTCCGAAAAAACCCGCAGATTTTTTCAAATTATTTTTTTCTGATCACAATGCGGTCCTGTTGCTTTGTCATGCGAATGGGTAAAGTCTGGCCAATGGTTTGCAAGGCATGTTCTGCGGGGTCCGGACGGTTAAGCTGGAACACGCCGGATACAGTCAGGCTGCCAATCTCTGCATCATAAGTCACTGGCAACGACTGATAGCGTAACAATTCGGTCACCAGTGCATCCAGCCGCATTTGTTTAGCCACAATGACACCCTCTAACCAGGCCATCGGGTCTTGTTCCTGCAAAGTTTCTTTGAGTGGTATTGAGGCCGTATCCTGCATACGATAGGACTCATTCGCATAAGCACGGATGGGTTGGTGTGCCTGGGTATGCATGGCCACAATGCCTTCGCTCACATGCAGGCGGGTGCTGTTCTCATGCTGGTAAACCGAGAAACGCGTACCTATGGCTTCTAGAGCGGCTTGTTTGGTATTCACCCAGAATGCGCGACGACCAAACAGTGCCTGAGTATCTTTACCTGTTTCCAGATAAATTTCGCCGTTGTTCAGGACAATTTCACGCTTAAGCAACGCGTAATGAATATCGACGCAGGTATCGGTATTCAGGTTCAGCGTAGTGCCGTCAGAAAGCGTATAGGTCGCCCGCTCTCCCATAGATGTGGCAAAGTGTGATTGTTGTTGCCATGGCCCTAATTGATTCACCAAAAACGAGAGTGCGAAAAAAGCAATTGCGCCAAGGCCAAGTTTGTTAAATGTACTTTGGCGTTTGGCAGCGCGGTGTGATTGTTGATCAGCTAAGGCCAAGGTTTGGGTAAACAATGTTTTGGATGCTGCTGGTACCGCATTCAGTGTCTGTTCCATCGCATGCAATGTTTGCCAGGCGGCTTCATGCATAGGGTCTTTGGCACGCCACTTTTTGAATTCTTCCTCATCGTCTGCACTGGCTGTGCCTGAGCTCAGCTTGACTGACCATGCAATCAGTTCGTCCATCACGGCCGGTAGAATGTTGGTCTGATCAGTGCGGGAGTGTGCGTTAAAGGCGGACATTTTTTATTGACTGGTTAGGCGCGTCACTAATAGATGACGTAAAGCAACGGCCATATGGGCTTCCACGGTACGCAGTGAGATGCCAAGCGTCACAGCGATTTCAGGATAAGTCTGTCCTTCCAGCTTTGATAGCAGGAATACCGTGCGCACTACCGGTTTCAAACCATTGAGTAATTGATCAATTTGCACAAGGGTTTCCAGTATGGCTAACTGCTCTTCTGGCGAAGCTGCCATGGCTTGAGGCAGATGCATGATGCTTTGCAGGTAAGCCTGCTCGATGGCCTTGCGACGAAACTGGTCAACCATCAGGCCATGGGCAATAGTGCTTAAAAAGGCACGTGGCTCATCCAGAGGTGCAATGCTTAAGGATTTTGTAATTAATCGCAGGAAGGTATCATGAGCAAGGTCATTGGCATGGTGGATACAGCCTAAACGCCGCTTTAGCCAACTGACTAGCCAGGCATGATGCATTTGATACAGCGTATGAACTTCTTGTTGCGGAGGTGCATCCACAGTGGGCATGAGGAAAATCGTTACTAATGATAATTATTCTCAACATGATAGGTTGGGGTCATATGGCTGTCAATAAGCATGACTGGTAAGTATTGTTAATCATTAGCGTTGTTGAATGAAGGGGATAGGACTTATGCGTTTGCTGATTTTCTTGTGGGCGTTGCCCACGACGTTGGTGGGTGTGATTGCGGCTATCCTATGGGTATCGTTAGGCGCAAAACTGCGAATTGCTCATGGAGTGCTGGAGGTGCATGGTGGCAGGCTGGCATCATGGTTTATGAGAAGGGGGTTTGCGGCGATTGCATTAGGGCATGTGATACTGGGTTTTTCAGCAAGCAGGCTGGAACAATTGCGGCCACATGAACATGTGCATGTGCGGCAGGCAGAACGCTGGGGTATTTTGTTTATCCCCGCTTATTTGCTGGCCGGGCTTTGGCAAAAGCTGAAAGGGCGACATATGTATTATGACAATCCTTTTGAGCTGGAAGCTTTCGCGATGGATGCACGGGTAGCAAAGACCAAAACCAATAAAAAGGTTTGAGTCACTACAAATAAAAAAGCGCCATAAAATTGGCGCTTTTTGGTATCCGGCGAGACTTTAATCAATTACTGGTACAGGCTTTCCCAGAATTTCCACCAGACTTTTTCATCTTCGTTAATTTTTCCGGTAATCATGGGATTCTCCGGATAGTTACTTTTAAGTACTCGCAAGGTGTCGTCCTTGAGATCATCCAGATTCATGGCGTCGTAGGCGCTGATCATGGTTACCAATGCATCTTCAACCGCGCTGGAGTTAGGGTAGGTTTCCAGCACATATTTGGTCCTGTTCACCGCAGCGACGTAGGCTTTACGTTGCATGTAATAACGTGCCACATGCATTTCATGCATGGCCAGCGTGTTGACCAGGAAGATCATGCGTTGCGTGGCATCTTTGACGTAACGGCTATTGGGGAAGCGCTCCACCAGTTCTTTGAAAGCATTGAATGACACACGCAGCGTTTTCGGGTCGCGGTCATTGATTTCCTGCTTGGTGTATTTTTCGATCACGCCACGTTCGTTAAACGTAGCCAGGCCTTTGAGGTAGTAGGCGTAATCCAGGTTAGGATGGTTTGGGTGCAACTTGATAAAACGGTCAACGGCGGATAAGCACAACACCGGCTCTGATTTTTTGTAGTAGGCGTAAGCGACTTCCAGTTGTGCCTGGGTAGCATAAGCGCCATGTGGATAACGCGCTTCCAGCTTCTGGAAGTAATCAATTGCCTTGTCGTAGTTTTTATCCACCATTTTTTCCTGACCGGCGGCGTACAGGCGTTGTTCTGGCCAGCCTTTGGTTTCGTCAAGTGGATTCGGGTCGCCAAAAATAGCACAAGCACTCAAGGTGAGCGCAGCGATGAAAATAAAAGCGCGCGTGAGCAGGGCGTTAAGCGGTAAAATGCGAAGCATGTTGTTCAATATCGTTATATATAAGGAAACTCAGGGCATTATAACTGATGCCGTTTGAAAATATGAAAGAAAGCGCTTC
>DATHWT010000190.1:0-16812 GCA_035460345.1 Methylophilus sp.
CAATGCTTCGCCTATGGGGCCTGCGACGACATCCAGTCCGGCTGAGCCGGTGGCGGTGATAGTCTTGAGCGCATTCATGATGCCCCAGACGGTGCCGAACAAACCAATGAAAGGTGCAGTCGAACCAATGCTGGCTAATACAGCAACACCGCCATCCATGCGTTTGTGTTCGAGGTAGGCTTGCTGCTTGAGCGAGAGCAGGATGACTTCCTGGCGTTCGTTCCTGCGTAATACTGAATTGGCCATCACTTCGTTCATGGCATTCATGCCTGCGTTACATAAGCGGGCAAAGCTGCTTTCGCTTTTGGAGATGAGCAAGGGCAATTCGTAGATACTGCGCGTCTGTTGCCACTCGGACAAAAAGTCAGTGGATTCACTTTGGGATTTGTACCAGGCCCAGCTCTTGATAATGATGATGGCCCATACCACCACTGAAAGCACGCCCAGCAAATACAGCACTAAATCTACTATGTCAGGTACCAGGTCCATAAAACACCCCAAAGATAAAAAATCAAACCTTTTTGAACACAACCGCAACATCGGGAAAAACACCCATTGACATGGGGAATGTTTCCTTTTAATGCGTCCACCTATATTCATCGCTGGGGAAGCAAAAAACCTCACGTTTTTAACCTATTTTTACATTTACCATTTAAAAAGTTTCTTATTCAGAATTTAAAGGTAGTCTTGCATTGCAAATGGATGATGAAGGGCAAGGTGTTGAACGATACAACTGAGTAAACATACTTACGCCGTGCTGTAATAGCCGAGCCAGTTAGAGCGGATTCTGGCCTGAAATAGCGGGTGGCACATAGACAAAATACCATTCGCCGTAATAACGTTTGTTATTCAAATGCTGTAACTCGCCGCGATAGCCTTTGATCTTGAACGGCGGCTTATCAGACAAACTGTAAATACCCATGATGCCGCCGCTGGGCGCTTCCACGATGCCCCAGCCTTCGCGTTGCGTGATCGGGTCAACATACGGCTTGCGCAAATGGCGGCGCGGAGTGGGAAACCGCTCATCATTGAGCAAGGCTTCAAAGGTGTGTGGAAACATCTTCACCACGCCCGGCGTCTGGTTGTAATAACGTCCAATGGCGTCTCTATAGGCGAGGCCGACGCGGATCAGCTCCTGCTCCCTTTCGCGCAGCACCTGGGTTTGCCAGCGCATGGCTGCCTGTGCCATGACCAGCCCGCTCAGCATCACCAGCATAAACATGCCGATAAGCACAAACCCCGAAGGTGATTGCTTACCAGATGGCATAGGGCGTGCCATCGCCGGAAAGCTGGTTGGAACCACTATGCACATCAAATACACTGCCCTGCTCGTCTATATTCGGCGGCAATGTAACCACCCAGGTATCGTTGCGCTCTGTCATCGGGTCAGGCGGAATCGCTTTCAGGTATTGCCGCTCGACCAGTTCTTCAAGCACTTCCGGGTAACGGTTTTTATCACTGTAAAACTTGTCGATGGCGTCCCGCATGGTCAACAGATCATGTCGCAAGGTGGTTTCCTTCGAGCGTTGCAACATGTGCATGAATTTAGGGCTGACAATGGTCAGCAGCATGGCCAGGATCGCCAGTACGACCAGCATTTCAATCAGGGTGAATCCGCGCTTCATCTGTTTTCTACTCGCCATCTTTCTACCACTCACTGTATGGTTGCCGGTTGATGCCGATAGCACCGGAACGGGATGAAACGTCATAGACATCCTTGGCCATTTCATCGATGTCACCGTCATACGCGCGTATACGCCAGGTCTGGGCATCACTCAATGTGATATCCGACGCAAACGGGTCACGCGGGATACGCCGCAGAAAAAACACTTTTTTCTTTTTTGGATCCTGGGCATTTTCAACCCCGGCCACCAATATCCTCAGGCTGGGAGGATAGCCACTACTGTCAGCAGTTTTTTTAATGACGCCTTGGTCCACGGCATCCTTATAGGCATCCAGGGCATCGCGGATCTGCCATAGCGCCCGCTTCAGTTCGCGCTCTTTTTCACGCTTGCTATTCAGCTGTACCACTGGACTGGCCGAAGTCACCAGCAAGGCCAGCAAGGCCAGCGTCACCAGCAATTCCACCAGCGTAAATCCGTTCCTGCGTCCTGCCGCTAACATCATCTTATTTTCACAAACCTATGGCTGCACAGTGCCGGTATCGGTGCTGTTCATGATTTGCGCACCAAAGCCGCCATCACTGCGGGCATTCGTGCTTTGTGTAGATTGCGGCGTCACCGCTTGTGGCGTCACAGGCTCTGCCGCCTGCACCGTGCGCGCACCACCTGCTCCCACCGGATTGGCAGTCGCCGCCACACCTGATGGAATCAGGCTATATACCGAATTGGCCGGGCTGATGTTATGCATGATACGCGGCGTAATCAGGAGCACGATTTCATTCTTGCGCTTGTCCTGATTGTTATTGCTGAAAAACTTGCCTATAAATGGCAGGTTACCCAGCCCTGGTACCCGCCGTTGCGTTTTCTGCTCATCATCACGGAACAAGCCTGCCAGTATCTGCGTTTCGTTGTTGCGTAACTGCAAGGTGGTATTGGCGTTACGGCTACCGATGGTATATGCAAGCACACCGGTACTGGTGGTCACCTGGTCAGTGATATTGCTGACCTCCATGGCGACCTTGATGCTGACCTGGTCCTGCATCTGGATCACCGGCTCCACGTCAAGCTTGATGCCCACCTCGATGTAATTCACATTCTGGCTGACAAAGCCTTGTGCGCTGGCGACGCTGGTCAATACCGGTATTTTATCGCCAACATGAATCTTGGCCCGGTCGCGGTTCTTCACGCGTATTTTCGGGCTGGCCAGCAAGTTGGTATCGCTATCCTGGTGCAACAGATTCAACACAATGGCGGGGTCACTGATGGTAAACACACCCAGGTTGCCGTTAAAGTTGCGCAACTCTGTCAGTGTCAATTCGCCGCCTTGCGGCTGGGTGCCGTTCGTATTGCCCTGGGCATTACCCTGCACGCCTACCCCGATCTGGCTTGGATACTGGATACCCAGGTTTTCGAGGTTACGGCGATTGATTTCCATCACCTCCACTTCCAGCATCACTTCAGACTCGCTCAGGTCTTGCGAAGCAATCAGTTTCTCGGCGACCTTGATCCTGTCCATGGTGTCGCGTATCACTAGCGTATTTAATTTTTCATCTATATAAATGTCACTCGCCCGTAATACGGTTTTCATGAGATTCAGTGCCCGCTTGGCATCCATATAGGTTAAATAAAAGCTGCGCACAAACAGTTCTTCATATTGCGCCGCACGCGAAATCGGGTAGATCAGCAAGGTGTTGTCATTGAGGACTTTTTTGCCTAACTGGTGGCTGGTGAGAATCACGTCCAGCGCCTGTTCAATCGGCGTATCCCGCAAAAAAACACTGACGCGTATGCCTTCGTTCAACTCCTGGTCGAACGAAAAATTCAATCCCCCGGCTTTGCCCAGATACTCGAAGGCATTTTTAATCGGCGTGTTTTTCAGTTCCAGCGTGACTTTCTTTTTCAGTGACGATTGCACAGGCCGCACCACGCCAACGTGTTCGTTTTTTTTCTGCTCCAGTTGCTCGAACAGTTTCCGCGCCTCCACATGCACAGGCTGCTCGGCCAGCACATTGCGTAACAAAAACTCGCCCCCGGCAAAATCCTCTGCTGCAATGGCGGTTTTGACCTGCTCTATTTGCATTGCATGTTTCCGCATCAGCTTCACCTTTTGCAGACCATCGCTGGCGGCACGGTTGGCAGGTGAAGTCTGCAGTACTTGCTGATAAATCACGTCAGCAGCGTCATATTGTTGCGCTTCCAGCAAACTGTCGGCCTGCTGCACCTGCTTCTGCAGCTTTTTTTCCTGCAGCAAGGTCAGCCAGTTTTTATATTGTGGTTGACGTGGATGGGCATCCACTAGCGGTTGCAATAGCTTGATCGCTTCATCATCCTGCCCGCGGGCTGCATAGATCCTGGCCTGTTCCAGCGTGGCATCGCCAGGCGTGGCTGTGGGAAACAGGTTGCCACAACTGGCCAGCAATAAGGGGCTCAACAATAATAATGGCCTGGCCAGTGACAAAGGTTTAGCGAATGCGGACACCGATTGCCAAAGATTCTTTTTGTGTATTATTTGCTTATTCAAAACACCACCCCGTTATCCAACTTATCATCCAGCCTGATCTCAAAACGCTCAGCCGCGTGTTGCAAAACGACTTTCTGCTGATCAAGCACGGCCACCTTCCACCCTTCGGCAAAACGGTCACCTTCATGTAATACATATTGTTGCTGCCCATCGGTCAAAAACACCGTCCAGCGCCCGCCTTCCTGCAAGCGGCCAGCGTAGGTATAAGGGCTGACCGGCACAGCGGCAGCGACAGCTGCAGTTTCCGCTACAGGCATGGGCATGGCACTGAATAGATTCACGCCAGTTTCCTCGTCTGCCACGATAGGTATCGCGGGCGTGACTTGCAGACTGTCGGCTTTCAGTACAGGCATCACTTGCGCCAGAGGAATCCGCCGTTGCACATGTGGAGATACAGTGGCGACTGCGGTATTCGACGGCTGCTCCGCCTGCTCAACCCACCAGCAAGCCAGCAATGTCAGTCCCAGTCCGCCCAGCATTAGCCAGCGCCGCATCATGTCGGCTCCCGCTTGCGTGTATACAAACTAAACTCGACATAGGCTTCAACGCCGGTTTGCATCACATCACTACGTTGCAGCTTGAACTGGCTTAACGCCAGGCTGGGATATGTCTGTAACACCCGGTTCAAGAATTGCCGCACTTGCGGATAATCGCCTTTTAGCGGCAGCTTGATACGTTGTATCTGCAAAGTAGAGTGCTCAATAGGAATAGATTGAAATTCAGCGCGCTCAAAAATCATGCCCAGGGCATCGGCCTGTGCCAGGATTTCGCCACTGATACGGTCTGCCTCCTCTTCTGCAGGCCATTGCAGTAGCGACTGGGCCACAGTGGATACTGCAGATTTTGCAGGCGCAATAGTTTGTGTAGAACGAGCAGGCAGTCGCTGCATGGACTGTTGCAATTGATGACGCGTGAAAAAGGCATGACTCAATAGCGCTGAAAGTATCAGCACGATCACTAGCAAGACTGTCACCCAGCGATGCCCCAATGGACCTTGCTGCCAGCGAAAAAGCAAGCGCTGCACAGGATGATTTAATACAGCCATCCCGCCTCCAGATGCAAGGTTGTCATCATTAATCCGTTCACATCGGTGGACTCACTCGCATTCAACTTGACGTCAGCCAGGCCGGATTGCTGCTTTAAACGCTCAACCAGCGCCCACCCCTGTTTGCGATGCGGGGCCAGGACTGTCATGCGGATGTGTTTCCGTTTGGTATCCGGCGCCAGTTGCATCCAGTACAACTGAGGCTGCTGCACTTTTTCCAGCGTATTCAGCAAAGGTATCCATGGTGTCTGGATATGCGCTTGCGCTTCGGCTATTTCAGCTGTGATGGCCTGGCTAGTGGCCAACGACAGGGTCGTTTGTGTTTTTAACACCGGAGAAATGGCTGCCTGCCGCGCTTGCAATTGCTGCTGCAACACAACATTTTCATTGGCAAGTTGCAGATAGATCCCAACAAGCACACCAGATGCAAGCAAAAGTCCCAGCCCCAGCAACAAAGGCGCTGGCCCCGGGGCCTGACCACGCGCATGGTTAAATGCCAGGCGCCGCATTAAGCCAGCCTCCTGCGCAATTGCTGGTGAAAAGCTTCGCCCAGCCAATGGCCTGGTTGCACATCTATCAAAGAAAATGGCGATAAAGACTTGTTAGTGACGCCACTTAATTGCGCCTGCGCTAAAAACACCGGTAAATCTGCCCATTCGGGATGCATCACCTGCTCACGCAATAAACACTGGCTCAGGCTTTCACGCCATTGTGCATCTACAGGCAAATAGCGGATTTGCTGCCATTCCCCCCGTACCAGGCAGCCTATGGTCAAGCTGGCAGACTCGCGGCTGATGATCCAGCCTTGCTGGGCGAGTTTTTGCTGCCGCATGCTATGCAGCGCCTGGTTCACAGACAACATCCAGGCCGGGGCAATCACGCCCGGCGTTAAACGGGCTTCAGCAAGCACGGCATGCAATTTTTCAGTCAGTCCGGGTGGCACGGCATTGACCAGCGTATTTTGCCCATAGCCACTGGTGTGCGCTTGAATTTGCCAGTCCTGCATCTCCAGGCCGAACGCCTGTTGCAGGCCATGGCTGTAATAGGCCTGTTTTTCGGCAGCACTGCGAATCTCGGCTTGCCACGGCAGCACCAGCCATCGCGTATATTGATTGGAAAGCACCACCACCACATGCCAGTGCTGGCTCTTCAGCGGTGCGAGTATGTCAGGCAGACTCTGCCACGTTTCCTCTGGCGGCAGCGTATCCTGCGGCTGTCCGGCTAGCGGATAATGTTGATGACTCAACAATGCACGTGGTCCGCCTGGCCACCACTGGCGTTCAAACGTGAACACTTCCAGTGCATCAAAAGTCACTACTATCCTTAACTCAGGCGCACTGAGCGCCTGCCACCAGCGGCGGCTGTCAGCGAAATGACAATCAATGCCGGGATCAGGATAATGCTGTAACACGATTGATCTCCTGCAAGGTAGTTTCACCGGCTTGTACCAACGCCATTCCTGCTTCACGCATAGAGCGGGTACCGGATTTTGCCGCCAGCGCCTTGATCTGGCTGATAGGCGCTTTGGCCACTATCAGCTCCCGCATACCATCATCAAACAACAGCAATTCAGCAATCCCTTTACGGCCCTTGTAGCCAGTACCATGGCACTGGCCACAACCCTGGCCTTTTTTGAAATGGAAGTGCGCACTGGCTTCTGCATCCAGTCCGGATTTCAGCAATAACTCCTGGTCAGGCTGGTCATCTACCTTGCAAAACGGGCAGATCACCCGTATCAGGCGTTGCGCCAGAATGACGTTCACCGCCGACACAAAACTGTAGGCATCCACCCCCATATTGGTAAAACGGCCTATCACATCAAATACGTTATTGGCATGCACAGTGGTCAGCACCAGATGCCCGGTCAGCGCCGACTGCACGGCGATCTGCGCGGTTTCGCCATCGCGGATCTCGCCGACCATGATTTTGTCAGGATCATGCCGCAGAATGGAGCGCAGGCCACGCGCAAAGGTGAGGCCTTTTTTCTCGTTGACGGGAATTTGCAATACACCGGGCAATTGATACTCCACCGGGTCTTCAATGGTGACTATCTTGTCCTGGCCGGTATTGATCTCGGAAATCATGCCGTACAAGGTGGTGGTCTTACCGCTACCGGTCGGGCCAGTCACCAGGAACATGCCATACGGTGCTTCGGCCTGGGTACGAATCTGCGTAAGCATGGCCGGGGCAAAGCCCAGCACTTCCAGGCTGATGCCTTGCGCCTCACTCAGCGCCTTGCGGTCCAATACGCGCAACACAGCATCTTCGCCAATCACGCTGGGCATGATGGATACCCGCAAATCGATTTCGCGCCCGAGCGCATGCACTTTGCAGCGACCATCCTGCGGGATACGGCGTTCTGCAATATCCAGCTCCGACATCACCTTGATCCTGGAAATCGCCTGTTCTGCCTGCATGACGCCGCTCAGGCCACCCGCTTCATTGAGCACACCATCAATGCGGTACTTCACACGCAGGCCATGCACAGTGGATTCCAGGTGGATATCACTCGCGCCTGCCTTGAGGGCATCATATAAAGTGGAACGCACAAAACGCACCACCGGGCTGCTATCTTCGCTTATGGATTTAAGCGACAGCTGCTCGACAGGCACCTGGTCTTCACTACTGAGCCCATCTTCGGTATGCATCTGGTCCAGCGCGCGCATCTGCGATTCGTGGAACTGCAAACAGGTGGCGATATCATTGCGATGCGCCAGGCACCATTGCACAGGCAGGCGCACACGATTCTGCAAACGCAGTTGCAAGCCGTGATCAAACGGGTCAGCAATCACCAGCCTGACCTGCTCAACTTCGTTTTCATCCTGATCTTTGTCGCGCATCAACACTGCCTGCATGGCAGCCGCCTCATTAAAGCTGAGGCGGTCAAACAATGGCTGCATGGCATTCAGGTCGAGTGCACTCACTGCCGGGTAATGCATCAAGCGCGCCAACGCGAGCACAAATGCATCCGGCGATAATTCAGCCAGCTCTTCCAGCACTTCAATCACAGGGCGCCCGCTCTGCGCTGCCAAAGTCCTGGCTTCAGATAACCGCTCGGCTGACAGCGGCTGCATCTCTGTTCCGGCCAAAGGTAAATCCTGCATATTCACTCAATCGCTCCTTTGGTTTTGGGTAGCCATCATTCGATCGCTCCCGCCAGCTCAAAAATTGGCATATACATCAACACCACCACCAGTCCGACAATCAGGCCAATCAATACCATCAGCGCCGGCTCGAGCAACTTGCTCAACCACTCGACGCGTCTTGCCGTATCTTCGTCATAAAAGATACCGATGCGCCCCAGCATTTCATCCAGCTGCCCGGTGCGCTCACCCACGCGCAACATGCGGTTGGCGATAGAAGTCGTCAGGCCATGCGCTTCCATGGATGAGGAGAGTTGTTTGCCTTCGCGCACTTCACTGATCACGCGTTGCAGTACTTGCTGTAATTCTTGCGGCAGCAAAGATTGCACCATGCCTAACGCAGTGAGCAAGGGAATTCCTCCCTGCAACAGCATCCCTAACGTGCGGTAAAAACGCGCCAGCTGGTAGATACGCAATGCCTCGCCGAGGCTAGGGATACTCCACACGCGTTGCATGACCCAGATCTTGCTGGCCGGACGGGAAAAAATCAGCCACAGCAACACGCTGATGCCTATGGCTCCCGTCAGCACCCACTCACCATGGCCTTGTAGCAACTGCCCCCAGCGCAGCAGCATGCGGCTGGCCCAAGGCAGGTTATCGCCACCACTTTCATAAATGGTGCTGAAACGAGGCACCACATAGCCGAGCAGAAACAATACGACCATGCCGCCGACGACAATCAGCAACACCGGGTAGATAGAAGCAGAAATGATTTTTTTCCGAATGGCTTCTACTTGTGCCTGATAAGCCACATGCCGCCGCAAGGCCTGCGCCATATCACCGGTGCGCTCGCTTGCGCGGATCAGCGCGACATATAGCGGACTGAACACTTCGGGTTGCAGGGCCAGCGCCTGTGATAATGGCAGGCCTTCATATAAAGAAGTACTCAGTCTGGTCAGCACATAGCGTGACTGGTCATGCTGTTCTTTCTCGGCCAACCCCTCAATCGCTTCGATCAGGCTGAGGCCGGATTCAAGCAAGGCCAACAATTCCTGGCTGAATAAACTCAGGTTAAAACTCTGCTTGTTGAACGGCCATTTCGGTAACCAGCCAGTAGCATCCGCCTGGCGGATATGCAAAATACCATAGCCCTTAGATTGGGCCTGCTGGCGTGCAGATTGCTGGTCCGGCGCGTCCAGCGACAGCCAGCTGACCTGCGTGCCTTGCATGACTTTTAGTTCAAATTTCATGCCTGTTTAATTTCCTCAACCACAACACACCCAAAACGCTTATGCCAGACCTGGATACTTACCAGGCCAACATCATCACCATGCCAACACTCTTACCAATTACCGACATCACTATCAGCATCCTGGCCGCCGGCGACGCCATCACTGCCCAGGCTCCATACATCATAGTCACCATGCTCGCCAGGATAGCGGTATTGATACTGCCTGCCCCACGGGTCAGCCGGCACGCCTTTGGCAAGATAAGGGCCCTGCCATTTTGCCTCATTGTCAGGGTTACGATTCAGCGCGGCCAGGCCTTGCTCGCTGGTCGGGTAATGCCCTACATCCAGGCGATAGGTATCCAGCGCGCGCGACAGCGCTTCAATTTGCGCCTTGGCGGTTTTGGTTTCCGACTTGCCGATCTGTGCAAAGTACTTTGGCCCGACATAGCCTGCCAGCAGCCCGATAATGACCATGACCACCAGTAATTCCAGCAGCGTAAAACCGGATTGTTTGATTTTTTTCAAGATATAGCTCCCTAGTTAACACTTTATTTTTTTGGTATAAACAACTGGCTGACGCGGCTTAATGTATCCAGTGTCAGCAAACCACTGCTGAATTGCAGGTTCACCCAGTCACTGATCAGGCTGTAATAAGCCTTGGTCAGTGACAACTGGTTAGTAAATAATTTCTGCTGTGCATCCAGCACTTCATGATTGGTTTTAAAACCGGCCTGGAAGCCCTTCTGGGTGCCATCCAATGCCACTTTGGCTGACTGCACCGCCTGCTGGTAAGCGGTGATGGATTGCTGTTGTGCGATCAGGTTCTGGTAATACTTGCGCACATTGAATTCGATCTCGCGCGACTTGGCGGTCATGTTTTCTTCACTGGCGGTAAGGCGGCTGGCACTTTGCCGCACATTGGCATTGACATAGCCACCGGCAAACAGCGGCACATTCATTTGCAAGGCAATGGTGGAGGTATCAAAGCGTGAGCCCAGCGTATTGTTGCTATCGTTCTGGCTGTAAGAACGCGCGCCGACCAGGTCCAGCGTCGGGTAATGTCCAGCCTGTTTCTTTTCCACGTCTTTCCTGGCGACTTCGATATCAAGCGTCGCCGCCAGCAATTCAGGGTGATGCTGGCGCGCGGTGTCTATCCAGCGTTCCACGCTGTATTCAGACGCCGTCAGTGTATTCAAACCACCCACGAGCAATTCTGCTGACAGCGCATGTGTCTCGCCGGTGAGTATCTGCATACTTTGCTGGTTGGATAGCAAATCATTGGCGGCCTGGATTTTCTCAACCTTGGCAATATCCAGGTTGGATTGTGCTTCATTGACTTCAACGATGGTACCGCTGCCGCGCTGATAACGCTGATCCGCCTGACGTAACTGCTGGCTCACCGCTTCCAGTTTGTTTTGTTGCAAATTCACGCGGTCCTGCGCGTACAGGGTTTCCAGGTAAACCGAAACCAGCTTCAGGATCAGCTTGGCATTTTCCTGTTCGAGCAACGACTCCTGCGCGCTGACATAGGATTTGGCACCGCCATAAATGGCAAAGGTTTCTTTGTTGTACAAAGGCTGGCGGACGGTAAGGCTGTAATTTTCCAGCTCATAATTCAGCTCTGAATTAAGCGATCCGATATTGGTCTGCGTCGTGCGATCAGTATTACCGCGGCCGCGCATCAAGCCCAATTGCACCTTAGGGTAGAACAAGGCTTTTGCCTTGGTCAGCTCTTCGCGTTCGGCTTCAGTATTGGCAAGCGCCGCGCGGAAATCCGCATTATGCATGGCAGCTAATTGATAGAGGCCATTCAGGTCATCTTGTGACTGAGCAGGCAGACAACACAGATACAAACTCCAGACAGCTAAAGCTTTTAATGCATACTTCTTAGGCATTATTCTTCCTTCATCGAAGCTGCCAACCGCTTGCTCAAAGGATGCATCCAGTAATCCCATAAGGTGCGTTCACCGGTTTTAATCACGACCTGCACTGGCATACCCGGTTGCAACTGACGGCCTTGCAAGGCCTTGGTACCTTTTTCGGTAAGCACGATTCTGGCTAAATAGTAACTTTGGCTGCCTTCAGCCGTCGCCGCAGGTTTGCTCAGTAAATCTTTCGATACTGATTTCAGCTTGCCTTCCGCCAGCAATTGCGGGCTATTGGCAAAGGTAGAGAAGCGCACATCCGCTGCCTGGCCGGTATGAATCTTGTCGATTAAATGCGGGGGGATCTGCGCATCGACAATCAGCGCTTCACCGGACGGTACGATATCCATCAGCTTCTGGCCAGGCTGGATAATCGCTCCCATGGTATGCACTTGCAGACCCACCACCTGGCCGGATGCCGGTGAACGGATTTCGGTACGGCCCAACTCGTCGCGCAACGCCAGCACCTTTTGCGCATCGGCTTCAACCTGCAATTTCACCTGCGCCATTTCGGCATCCATCTCTTTGCGCTCCAGCTGGTTGCGCTGATTGATCTGTTGCTGCAGCTCCATGATCGCCCGTTGCGCACGGATGATATTTGCCTGGGTATTGGCGCGTTCGCCGTGCAATGCCGCCACGCGTTGCTCAAGATCATTCTGCTGGTTGCGTGGGGCATAACCTTCGGCCGTCAGCCCGCGCACGCCCTGCAACTGGTCTTCAAGCAAAGCGAGTTGTGATTCGTGACTGGAAAGCATGCCTTTATAACCCTGCACCATGGCTTCGTAACCAGCAATCGATTCTCTTTTACCGGCAATGTCAGCGGCCAGTGCAGACGTGCGCGCAGCCAGTAATTGTGTCTGGTTACGCATTTGTTGCTGTATCAATGGATCGTTCTGCTGCTTCAACAAATCCGGGTGAAAATCAATCACATTGTGGTGCAATTGCTCGGCACGCAAACGGTCTTCCTGCGCACGCAACCCGGCATAGCGCTGGCGCACTTCTTCGTAGCGCGCTTTGCTGGCCATATCATCCAGTTTGAATAAGATATCACCCGCTTTCACCTCCTGGCCTTCGTGCACCAGCAAGGCACTGACGATGCCGCCAGACAAATGCTGCACCACTTTATGGTTACTTTCGATGCTGATCTGCCCTTCGGTCGGCACACCTTCATCCAGTGGCGCGTAGGCAGCCCACACCACAAAACCGATCACCCCGGCCAGCAAGATGAAAGCGCCTTTTCTGGTATGGCCTGTGTTCTGCGCATAGCTTTCAATGGCATGCACGTTATCAGGAGCTGGATGGGCGATATTTGAAAGCCCGGGATTTAATTGCATAGCGCTAAACTCATGTGGACTCCGCAGTCAGGCTTGAAGAAGCAGAATGAAGTTGATTAAGATAGGCGATACCGGCATCACGCGGGCCATGGTGGACCACTTCGCCGCGCTTGAGGATCAGTAAATCGTCAGTCACTTTGAGCACACCAGAGCGATGTGTGACCACCACAATAGTGGTATGCAATCCTTTCAAGGCCTGCAGCAATTCCATCAGTCGCGCTTCGCCAAACTCATCCAGGCTGGCATTCGGTTCATCCAGTACCAGCAATGGCGGCTCTTTATAAATGGCGCGCGCTAATCCCAGTAACTGGCGCTGACCGCCTGACAGTGGCAGGCCTTGCTCATCCAGACGGGTATCGTAGCCATGTGGCAAACGCAGAATCGCTTCGTGCAAGCCTACGCGCTGGCAAGCCTGAATAATGTGCTGGCTTTCCAGTACGCCGAAGCGGGCGACGTTTTCGGCAATCGTGCCTTCCAGCAGGGAGACTTGTTGTGGCAAATAACCGATACCGGTGAGCAGCGTGCGTGAATTACCGGCATGGATGGCTGACTGGTTGATTTGATATTTACCGGCATGCGGCGAAACGACACCGACAAGTAAACGCGCGAGTGTGCTTTTGCCTGAGCCTGAAGGCCCCATGATGCAAAACAACCTTCCGGGTGAAATGCTCAGGTTAAGGGCGTTCAGGATACGGCGCGACTGTAGTTCCACGCTCACTGATTCAAGCTGCAGGTGATAAGGGCGTTGCAGCGGCTGCACCACAGGCATGGCACCCAGGGTTTTTTCACGGCTTTCCAGGATCAATTGCAGATCGCTCGCCGCAGTATTGGCCTGCAACCACTGGCGCCAGCTATGCACAATCACATCAAACGGTTGCAAGGCGCGGGCGATGAGTACATTGGAGGCAATCATGGAACCGACGCTGATTTGGCCTTTAATGGTCAACCAGGCGGCAATCGCCAGCATCAGCGACTGCATGGTGTAACGCACCCATTTATTGACAAACTGGCTGCGGTCACTGACGGCCAGCCAAACACTTTCCGCTTGTGACTGTTCGGCCAGCAGTGCCTGCCAGCGCTGGCGCAAGGTTTGCGACATGCCCAGCACATGACTGGTTTGCAGGTGTCGTATCTTTTGCTGAATAAAGTTCTCGGTTAATTGCTTGGTCTGCTGTGCCTGCTGTGCCGGTCCAGCAATGACCTTCTGGTTCCAGAACGCAACCATGCACTGAATCAGGCAAAACACGATCGCTGTCGCGCCGAGTACAGGATGCAGCACAAATAACACCGAGATATACACCACACTCCACGGCATATCCAGCATGGCAAACAAGCCTTGCCCGGTCATAAACTGCCTGACGGTAGTGAGTTGTTGCAAGGATTGCACCGGTGATTGGCGTTGCGTAATGCGGGCATCAAAAATAGCGGAGAAGATTTGCTTGCCATAAGTGAGGTCAAACTGCACCCCGGTTTTGATCGCATACAGATTACGCAGCCAATCTGCGCCTGCCATCAGCAATAACAAACCGGCAGTCAGCGCGGTGACTGCCACCAGCGTAAAGGTATTCCTGCTTTGCATGACACGGTCATACAACTGCAGCATATACAGGGTAGGCACCAGCATCAGCACATTGGTCAGCAGGCTGAGCCAGGCCATCTGGATAAATTGCCGACGGAATGGTTTGACCAGCATCCATACTGAATTTTGAATGCCGGGTTTCATGGCTGTGCTGCTTTGACTACTTGTGGTTTGACGACTTGCGGCTTAGCTGTTTGCGTTTTTACTGCCTCTGGCTGGAAACTCGCCAGCACATCATTTGGCTTGCCATAGCGAATCATTTGTCCCTGGCACATCACCAGCATAAAGTCCGCGATATTCAGGATATGCTGCAAGTGGCTGATAATGATAAAAGTCGTGCCTTGCTGTTTCAGGCGCGCAATCGCCTGCTGGAAAGTACGCTCGGCAGCGGTATCAAGATTAGCGTTAGGTTCATCAAGCACAACGATGCGCGGCTTGCCATACAGGGCACGTGCCAACCCAAGCAACTGCCGTTCACCACCAGACAGCGGTACTCCGGATTGACCAATCAGCGTATTCAATCCTTCCGGCAGTTGATTGATCCAGTCAGCCAGCCCCAGCAGGGCTATCACTTCGGATAAGGCCTGCTTGTCCGGGCTATTGAAACGGCAAATATTGTCGATCACACGGCCATCGAACAGATCCACTTCCTGCGCCAGGTATCCGACATAGGGTCCCAAGCGGTTTTTATCCCAACCATACACATCCACGCCATCGTAACGGACGCGGCCACTGGTAGGCGGTACCAGCCCCACCAGCAATTTAGCCAGGGTGGTTTTGCCGGATGCCGAAGCACCAGCGACCACCAGCACGTTTCCGGCAGGCAAAGTAAAATGCACCTGGCGGATAAACACTTCTGCTTGCGCCTTACCCGCTTGTGGTTGGGCATAAGCTAATTGGTCTACCGAGACTTCGCCAGTAGGTGGCGGCAGTACCAACCCTTCGCCTTTTTGCGCAGCGCCGGCAAACAAGCTCTCTATACGCTGCAATGCACTCCACGCCTGCTCATAGGTTTTCCAGTGGCCCACGCATTGCACAAGTGGCGCCAACACCCTGGCTGCCAGAATAGAGGCGACGATCATCATCGCGCCGCCATTGAATAGTTCACCTTCAATAAACAGGTAGCAAGCCAGGCCGAGAATCAGGCTGGTTTGCATGGTCTGCAACCAGCGTGAAGCCGCCGCATTTTTACCTGCCAACTCTGAAGCCTGTGCCTGCTGCCATAAAAACCCATGCTGGCTTTGCAACCAGCGTTGCTCCACCGGCGCCATCATTTGCATAGCCTGCATCACATCCGAATGGCGGCTGATACTGGCAAAGTAACGTTGGGATTCCATGGCATGCTGATTGGCCTGTTTCATCATGGGCGCGACGCGGGCCTGGTTTTGCACGGTCAGCACTAACTGGATTGCCAGTCCCAGCAGCGTCAGCACGCCCAATGCTGGATGGATCAGGAAGACCGCCACCAGGAAAATCAGGCAAAAAGGTGCATCAATCAGGCCAAGCAAGGCAGAAGAATGCAATGTACTTTTGAGGGTAGAAAAATCGGAAAACACTTGCTGCGCAGGAAACTCCGGCATGGATAGTTTGGCGGTGAACACACGCTCAAATAATCGCTGTTGCAGTGATTTTTCAAAATGGTAAGAGGCGGATTGTAAAAGGCGGCGGCGTTGCCACTCGAGCGCTTCCATCACCAGATAGGCAAATGCTGCCATTAAAGTCAGCATCAGTAATGTAGACACATTACGGCTGTTAATGACACGGTCATACACCTCCAGCATATACCAGGAGGGCACTAAAATTAGCAGGTTTGTCACGACGCCAAACAGCCACACTTTGCGCCAGATGGGCCAAAGTTCAGACATGACTTGTTTTAAGGTTTCAGATTGCGACAACATGTTCACCAGGGTGTTTCTTTAACTAAAAACTGCGGACGCTAGGCCGTCCACAGCTACCGCAATTAAACGATGATGAAGTCTGAAGTAGACAATGTGTTTACACCAGTCAACACAGCAATATCTACCTTGGCACCACTACCATTACCGTCAGCGTCATAGCTCAGGGTTTTAGTAGTTGTGTTGTAAACCAGGTAGTCATTGCTATCCTGAGCAGTACCCGTTGCATTCACACGCAAATTGTTGGCGTTAAAGCCAGCCAGTTTGCTGTATTGGTCAAGATGTAATTCCAGCTTGTCAGTACCACGGGTGAAGTCAGTGATGGTATCTACACCAGTTAGGTTGAAGCCAGTGTTGGTGTAAGTCTGCACAGTGGTTGCAGAACCAGTCACCACTTGCTCATACACTTTACCGAATACGAACTTGTCAGCGCCGCCGCCGCCAGTCAGCGTATCGTTACCGCCATTGCCAACAAACACGTCAGCTTTAGTGGTACCGATAAAGGTTTGCTGGTTAGCATTGCCTTCAAAACGCAGGCCATTGGTTGTCACGCCAGAAGCATCAACCACGACATTGT
>DATHWT010000191.1:0-3553 GCA_035460345.1 Methylophilus sp.
ATATTGCCCGGATGCATGTCGGCATGGAAAAAACCATCCCGGAACACCTGGGTGAAAAAGATTTCAACGCCTTCATGCGCGAGTTGCGTGAGATTGATGCCTGCGGCTTTAAGGGCGTAAATATCGCGCACCGGCGTGCCGAACATACGTTGCATGGTCATCACCTGTTTGCGCGAGTAATCCCAATAGACTGCAGGCACCAGCAAACGCTTGTCGCTGAAGTTACGCCCCAGTTGCGAGCATTGCGCGGCCTCCAGAGTCAGGTCCAGCTCATGTTCGGTGTGCCGCGCAAACTCCTCGACCATCTCATCCGGTTTCAGGCGGCGCCCCTCTCTGGAGAGTTTTTTTACCCACCAGGCGATGGTGCGTAACAGGGCGATATCCCTATGGATGATGGCAGCGATGCCAGGGCGCAACACTTTGACGGCGACCTGCTCACCACTGTGCAGCGTGGCAAAATGCACTTGTGCAACCGAGGCGCTGGCGACCGGCACCGGGTCAAATTCTGCATAGGTAGCGTTCAAGGGTGCATTAAATGCTTCGATTAAAATAGCTTCCACATGGCTAAACGCAAACGGAGGCACCTGGTCTTGGAGCTTGGTCAGTTCATCCGCTACATCTGGCGGCAGCAGGTCGCGGCGGGTAGAAAGCATCTGGCCGAATTTTACGAAGATGGGTCCCAGTGTTTCCAGTGCCAGTCTCAGCCGAATCGCACGGTGCTGCGGCGCGCTACGCCAGAAAAAAATCAGGTTGAGCAGGCGTGGCAAGACATTGGACTTCTCTTCACGTAGAAAGAAAATGTCCAGGCGATACCAGATAAATACACCGATAATTTGATAGAAACGAAACCAGTGCATGTTTATCTGCTTTCTGATGAGGGGGAAGCTGCCAGCAAGTTATCGACACGGGATTGCAGTCTATCGGCATCTTCGCGCAGCCGGTCAACCGACTGGTTAAAATGTTCTATGCTGGTTTTTTTAGCGATTAGTGGCTGTTCTTCCTGCCAGTATTCCACCAGCATTTCCCCCAGGTTTCTGGCATTGGCCTGTAACTGTTTGAATTTTTCCTGGCCCAGTTCAACCACTTGGTAAGCCGCGATATCGCCGACAACCTTGCTCAAATCACCTTCCACATCCCAACGCACGGCTGAGAGTATTTTGCCTACTTCAATTCCCAGCGCCACATCGCCATCGATTTTAATCAGGCTGGCAGCTAGCGGGTCTTTGCGCATTAAACGCATGACCAGACTGGGTGGTAAATGGATGGTAGCATCGACAGTGGCAGAATCAGCGGCGACCGCAAGTTCGCCATTGGGCAGAATGGTCAGGTTGACTTGCGTGACCTTGAAATCAAAGCCTAAGGTCTGGTTGGCATAAGGTTGTAGTAGCGGCGCCGTCCAGTCGTTTTGCTGCATCAGGTGCTGCAGCACAAATTGAATCAATGGTTTAAACATAGAATTAGAGTTTAATGCCCTTGTGCAATGCCACTACGCCTGCGGTCATGTTGTAATAATCCACTTTGCCAAAACCTGCGTCATGCATCATCTGTTTCAGGGTTTCCTGGTCCGGGTGCATGCGTATGCTTTCCGCCAGGTAACGATAGCTGGGTTCGTCATTTGCGATCCATTTGCCCAGCTTGGGCAGCAGTTTGAAAGAATAGGTATCGTACAATTTCTCCAGCGGTTGCCACACCTTGGAGAATTCCAGTACCAGCAAGCGTCCGCCGGGCTTCAGCACACGCTGCATTTCGCGTAAGGCGCTGTCTTTATGCGTCATATTGCGCAAACCGAATGCGACGATGACACAGTTAAAAGATTCATCGGCAAACGGCAGGGTTTCAGCGTTGCATTGTGCGGCGGGAATGGTGAGTCCGGCATCTATCATGCGGTCACGGCCTACGCTGAGCATGGAGGCATTAATATCGGTAAGAATCACCTGGCCAGGATTATGCGCAGATTGCGTGCCCACTTTTTTGGCAAACAGGCTGGATAAATCGCCACTACCGCCCGCAATATCCAGCACCTTGTCGCCCTGGCCCACGCCGCTGACATCCACGGCAAAGCGTTTCCACAAACGGTGAAGCCCTGCTGACATCACGTCATTCATGATGTTGTATTTTTGCGCGACCGAATGAAACACCTCGCCGACCTTCTTTTGTTTGTCGTGCTCAGCCACGGTCTCGAAGCCGAAATGGGTGGTTTTTTGCTGTTCGTCATGCATGTTTAGATTTCCTTGCGCGGTTGCCCGGCGATGGTCAGTTTGGTAATGTAGTCCTGCCACAGGCTTTCATAGTGCTGGGCCAGGTAGTACAAATAATCCCATGAATACAGGCCGGTATCATGGCCGTCGTCAAAGATCAGTTTAATGGCATATCTGCCCACCGGTTCGATCCCGCTAATGTTCACAAGTTCTTTACCGATTTGCAGGACTTCCTGCCCGGCACCATGCCCGCGGACCTCGGCAGAAGGCGAATACACGCGCAAAAACTCACATGACAACATGCATTCGGTGTCGTTATCGAAATGAATTTCCAGCAAGCGCGAACCCTGATGCAGCTGGATCAGGGTAGGGATGGGGGAATCTGGTTGAAGACCACTCATAAGATTGAAGAAAGTCGTGTTTCAGGCCGTTATATGACTAATGCGCATGATAGCAGATGACAACCTCCTACGCATAAATGCGTATAACTCTAATCTTATGGTTGATAATTCATTTTATTTATGAATTAATGGCTATACCTACATGATTTATTTGAACTTTTCTGAAATCGTGATAGATTAGTAAAAAAACAGGCGATCCTAAGTAGGTTACCGAATAACTATTAAGCAGGTCCTATGGAAAATAACAGACTGGCACAACAATTTGATTTGTATACACGCTGGCGTGAAACAATTGCTGATGTACTGGGGGAGTATCGGCGCTGGTTGGCCGATAAGCAGCTTAGCGATGTGCAACTTGAAGAACGTATTCAGCATCAGCTTAACCGTTTACGCGAAGATAAGCTGAATGTCGCCTTTGTAGCCGAATTTTCACGCGGTAAATCCGAGCTGATCAACGCCATTTTCTTTTCAGATTATGGCCATCGTTTATTACCTTCCGGTGCCGGGCGCACCACAATGTGTCCCACCGAGCTGCGCTATGACATGGGTAAACCAGTCAGCCTGTCGCTGTTGCCCATCGAAAGCAGCGCTGGCCAGATTTCCATCACTGAATACCGCCGCATGCCGCAGGCCTGGTCGGTGATTGAATTTGATGCCCATTCACGCGAGAGCATGGTCGAAGCATTTAAAGAAGTCAGCCGCACCCGTCGCGTCACACTCGAAGAAGCGCAAACACTGGGTTTATACCATCCCGATCATCCCGACGATTTAATGCTGATCGGCCAGGATGGATTAATGGAGATTCCTTGCTGGCGCTATGCTGTGATTAATTTCCCGCACACCTTGCTCAAGCAGGGGCTGGTCATTCTGGATACGCCAGGTTTAAACGCCATAGGTGCTGAACCTGAGTTGACCATGAGCATGTTGCCTAATGCGCATGCTGTACTCTTTATT
>DATHWT010000192.1:0-4954 GCA_035460345.1 Methylophilus sp.
TGTCACTGGTTGCAGGGACTAATAACCAGTTTCTAGCTCAATCACGTGATGGGCACATTTATGCCGTCACATACAAGTAATGTTACCTACCATTGTTCTAGTTGGCCGACCAAACGTCGGCAAATCCACTTTATTTAACCGCCTGACAAGGTCGCGCGATGCATTGGTCGCGGACTTGCCAGGGCTGACCCGCGATCGTCACTATGGTCGTGGCCTTGGCGCCAGCCAGCCTTATCTGGTGATTGATACCGGTGGCTTTGAACCCACCGCCGATAGCGGCATTCTGAAAGAAATGGCCAAGCAGACCCTGCTTGCCATTGATGAGGCCGATGTCATCATTTTCCTGGTCGATGCACGCGCTGGGCTCACGCCGCAAGAATTTACCATTGCACAGACCTTACGCATCGCGCAGCGCCCGATACTGCTTGCCGTGAACAAAACCGAAGGTATGCGCAAAGCCATCGTCAGTGCTGACTTCCACGAACTAGGCATAGGCGAACCATTATCTATCTCCTCCGCCCATGGCGAAGGCGTACGTGACCTCATCGAGATCGCGCTGGAAACGATTGCCGTCAAAGACGAAGAAGCCGCCACCCCCATCAACCCGGATACGCCAAGGATTGCGATTGTTGGACGCCCAAACGTAGGTAAATCTACCCTGGTCAATGCCCTGCTGGGTGAAGACCGCGTGATTGCATTTGACGAGCCAGGCACCACGCGCGATTCGATTGAAATCGACCTCGAAAAAGACGGCAAACATTATACGATCATTGACACCGCAGGCGTGCGAAAGCGCGGCAAAGTGTTTGAAGCAGTAGAGAAATTTTCCGTCGTTAAAACCATGCAGGCGATTGAAGACGCCAACGTCGCCATCCTGGTGGTCGATGCCAAGGAGGGCATCACCGAGCAGGATGCCCACGTCGCGGCCTATATTCTGGACTCAGGTCGTGCACTGGTAGTCGCCATCAATAAATGGGATGGCTTGCAAGACGACGAGCGCGAGTGGATCAAGCGCGAAATCGACCGTAAATTGCAATTCCTGGACTTTGCCAAATTCCACTATATCTCTGCCTTGCGCAAAAAAGGCCTCAACGAGTTACTGGGCTCGGTAGATGTCGCATTCAAGGCCGCCATGGCCAAGCTGGCAACGCCACAATTGACCCGTGTACTCGGTGAAGCCACTACACAGCACCAACCGCCGATTACACGTGGCATACGCCCAAAATTGCGCTATGCGCACCAGGGTGGCAGCAACCCGCCGATTGTGGTCGTGCATGGTAATCACATTGATGGCATTAAAGACAGTTACACGCGCTACCTGGAAGGCATCTTCCGCAAAGCCTTCCAGCTGGTCGGTACGCCATTACGCGTGCAATATCACAAGGGTGACAACCCGTTTGATAAAGAAGACGAGCGCAAGCCAGGTGAAGGCCTGGTGACCATGCGTCGCCGCAAGAACGAGTTGCGCGCTAAGTTGAAACAACGTAACGAAAAAAATAAAACCAAAAAATAATGTTCTACTGAATCAGGTTTTGACCCGGATATGCCGGGTTAAAACCTGATCAAATCGTTCTGACCTGACTGTCTGATTTAAATATAACCGTCTGATTTAAAAAGCTTTCACTCAAAGCTGTATCTGATAAGTCTGCCAGTGCGTGTGCTCTGCAATCCTGTCATAACAAGCCCTGGCATGCTGATTATCTTCCGCTGTCATCCAACGTAGCACTGACCACTGGTGGGTCTCACCGATAGCGACAACCGCTTTAATCAATTGCCTCGCAATTCCCTGCCCTCTTGCTTCAGGCACGACATATATATCATCCACATAGCCACCCATACTGGCCGCTAACGGGCGCAGAAATGTCCGGTAATGCAAAAACCCTAGTACATTCCGCTCTTCATCCAACGCAACCAGCGCATAAATCAATGGCGTGGATTGATGTATCCACTGCCAAACCAGATCACGCATGTCCTGCGTTTGCTTAACGGCATAGAACGTAGCGTACGCGCTATATAATTGATTCCAACTTGCGTAATCATTTACCTCAATCGTGCGTATCGTGACCGTGAGATTGTGTGTCATACCGTAACATTCCAAGGAATAAAACAACGTAATAAAAAATAGTACAATAAAAAAAGGGACCTAAAGTCCCTTTTCGAAAAGTAAGAATATGCTCGGGATTATCGCAACATAGGTAACAGGTTTTTAGCATTCAGGCCAAGCTCTTGTCCCATACTCGCGCCCAGTTTTTTGGCAAAACGGTCAACTACGGTTTCCTGATAAGTGAAATCGACAATCTCGGACTGCTTGATCACTTCACGCGCGACATAATCCGCACTGCCTTCGGCATCGGCAAGGCCGAGTTTGATGCTTTCCTCACCATTCCAGAACAGGCCACTGAAAGTTTCCTGGGTTTCTTTCAGGCGGTTACCACGGCCTTCACGTACAACCTTGATAAATTGCTGGTGAATCTGGTCCAGCATGTCCTGTGCAAAGGCTTTTTGTTTTGGATTTTCAGGCGAGAACGGATCCAGCATGCCTTTGTTTTCACCGGCAGTCATTAGGCGGCGCTCTACACCTACCTTCTTCATCAGTTCGGTAAAACCATAGCCATCCATCAACACACCGATAGAACCGACAATACTGGCTTTATCGACAAAGATCTTGTCAGCTGCCACAGCAATGTAATAACCACCAGACGCGCAAATGTCTTCTACCACTGCATAAACAGGCACATCAGGATGCAACTTGCGCTGGCGGTGGATTTCATCGTTAATGATACCTGCCTGTACCGGACTGCCGCCCGGGCTGTTGATACGCAAAATAATGCCTTTGGTGCCTTTATGTTCATAGGCATCTTTCAGGCTGCTGATCACGGCGTCGGCATTCACCTGGCCACCGGCTTCAATCACCCCATTAATATCGATCAGGGCTGTGTGCGCCAGTGATGAGTTTTTGTTTGCCCCTACCCAACCCAGCAGCATCAGCAGCAGGAAAAACAGGTAGATAAAGGTTAAGGACTTAAATAAGACGGACCAGCGTCTTGATACTTTTTGCTCTTGCAAGCCGGCTAACGCTATTTTTTCCAGGCTGCTAATCGCCGAGTCCTGCGAAGGCTGGCTATTTTTCAGTTCTGACGACTGCTGGTTTTCTTCTTGCATAACTCAACTTTCATTAATAAATTTTAGTCACTCTGACAATTCTAATCAGTTTGCCACTATTTAGTCACCATGCCCTAAAAATAAAACTGTCTAGAACTGATCCAGATGTACCGTCACGATGCCATCCTGCTCGCTTACCGGAATCGGCGACAGCGATTTACCCTGGCATGGGCCGACAATACAATGCCCGCTTTGTGGTGAATACATGGCGCCATGGGTCGCACAAATCAACCATTCCTGCGTCATATTGAAAAATTTCCCATGTTCCCAGTCCAGTTCCACCGGCACATGCGCGCAACGGTTGACATAAGCATAGGCTTTGCCCTGGTAACGGACGACAAATCCACTGGCATGTGGCCCCAGTGCAGGCATGGCGAAACGCAGGCCATCGCCTTTTTCCAGCAAATCCACACTGTTGAATGTCAATACGGCTTCACTCATGTAGCTGACAGTAACCAGGCGCTCAATGTTGCCACATCATGAAACATGTTATCCGGCGAATACTGCTGCAAATGCGTGGCAGTTTGCGAGCCGTAAGTCACCGCGGCTGTGATCACACCGGCATTTTTTCCCATTTGCATATCGTATTGCGAGTCACCTATCATCAAGGTGCGCTCCGGCATCACCACCAGTTCATCCATCAACTCATCCAGCATTTGCGGATGCGGTTTGGAAAAACACTCATCCACCGTTTTCGTGGCGCTGAAATATTTGGCCAGGCCGGAAAGTTGTAAAGCAACATTTAACCCGCGACGCCCTTTACCGGTCGCCACAGCCTGTTTACACCCTCTTCGGGCCATGCTGGCTATCGTTTCGGTGATCCCGGAAAACAGCAGGATAGTGTCTTCGGCCGCGTAATAATTACGGTTGTAATGGGTGATTAGCGCTTGCGCCTGTTCATTGGGGATATCGCCATAAAGTACTTCAATCGACTCACGCAAGCCCAAGCCTATGATGCTACGAGCTCGCTCTTCACTGAGCTCAGGCAAGCCTGCCTCATTGGCAGCTTTGATCAATGCCTGCGTAATCATCCCAGTGGAATCGGCAATCGTGCCATCCCAATCCCAAACAACCAAGTCAAACTGCTTCACAGTGTCGCTTTCTATCATTCATTTCAATTCTTTATTATCTAGCACTAAGTTGGCGCTGATATTGCAAAAAAGTGTCCAGCTCTGCCGGTAATGGTGCAACCAGGTGCAGAGGCTCGCCGGTCAGTGGATGCGCGATCCGCGTTTCACTCGAGTGCAAATACATGCGCTTCAATTTTTGCTTGCTCAATTGTTTGTTGAGCGTGAAGTCACCATATTTATCATCGCCCAGGATGGGAAATCCCAAATGTGATAACTGCACGCGCAACTGGTGCGTACGCCCGGTAATCAGTTTGGCCTGCAGCAGGCTGAACTGCCCCAGTGCTTCCTGCAGATAAAACCAGGTTTCAGAAACCTGTGTTTCGACTTCAAACCTGCCTTTAGAAGCCTGCTGTTTGGCAATCACGCCAGCGGATTTGAGTGATTTCCTGCCGCCAGGTTCATTGTTGAGCAAAGGCTGGTCGACAACATGCACACGCCGCTCGCCACTTTCAGTCACATACTTTTGCAGATCCAGAATGACTTTCTTTTTTGCTTCCAGCCACTGCCCCTGCACCATCATTACATAACGTTTATCCATTTTGTGCTGGCGCATGGCTTCATGCAGCGCCGTCAAGGCAGAGCGTTTCTTGGCAATCATCAGCACACCTGAGGTTTCCCTATCCAGCCTGTGCACCAACTCTAAAAATTTTGCCTGCGGGCGT
>DATHWT010000193.1:0-7745 GCA_035460345.1 Methylophilus sp.
AATCGATTACTCTTTAGCGGCAGGAAATCATAAGGGCCAGCCAGGCCTATCATGCCTGCGAAGTCTTGTGGTTTGCTGTTCTGCTTTGCAAGAAACTCGGGATCTAATGTCAGCATGGCGGCAATATGCGCACCAGCTGAATGCCCTGCCAGGAACACACGCTCGGGGTCACCGCCAAATTCAGCCGCATGAAGTTTGACCCACTTGGCTGCTTTGGCCGGGTCTTCCATAAAACCAGGGAACAGCACTTCAGGATAGACACGATAATCGGGGATCACTGCAATAAAGCCCTGCGAAGTCATGGCTTCGCCTATGAATTTGTAGCTACCGCGATTGCCTGAATCCCAACTTCCACCGTAAAAAAACACGACCACGGGCAAGCGCTTGTTTGCTGTCGCATTGGTATTTGGTGTTTGATCCTGCGAGTCATCAGGTCGCTCCGTGTTTGTTGCCAAATGGTCTTTCGGGACATAGATATCTAATGTTTGGCGAAGGGAATCCCCATAGGCAACGCCTTCGTTCAGTCGATATTCTTTATCAGAAATCACTGCATTTAGAATGTTAACAGGTGAACAGGCACTTGTGAGCAGACCCATAACGATCAGTGCGGTAGTGTACAAATTGGCGGGGAAACGAGATGGAAGCGCATTTTTAAAGGGAGGCATACGTTATTATGAGTAGAATCACACAGATATGAACCTTGATACCTGAAAAAATTCATTTCAGCGTTGGCGCAAGAACACTACCAGAATGTGCTTCAAAATTTATGCAGTCGCCTGCTGATCAATCTGTCCTGATTGTGGAAAAGAGCCCTGCCCTTCTATCCATGCCAGAAACTGCTCAAAAGGCAAAGGCCGTGAGTAGTAATAACCTTGGATTTTCTCGCATTGCAATGACTGGATAATTGCCAGGCAGTCGGCATCTTCAACACCTTCGGCAACAACTTTTTTACCCAGCCCGTGTGCCATGGTGATGATGCCCTGAACGATGGCGCGGTCTTGTGCTGAATGCGCCACGTTACGGACGAAAGATTGATCGATTTTCACCAGGTCTATCGGCAGATTACGCAGGCGTGACATGGAAGAATAACCGGTGCCAAAATCATCCAGTGCCATGCGGCAACCCATGCTGGTGAATTCATGCATGATTTGGACGGCGGTATCTTCATCTACCAGCAAGCCGTTTTCGGTGATTTCAAGTGTAAAAATACTGGCTTCTACATCCCATAGTTTTAATGCCTGCGCCAGCAAATACGGCAATTCCCTATTGATCAAATCGTCAGCAGTCAGATTGATGGAAAGAAAAAACGGCTGCTGCGTTTTTTGTTTAATGGTGCTGGCCAAGCGGCAAGAGGTGTTAATCAGCCAGCGGATAAACATGTTGCCCAAGCCTTGTTGATACAGCACTTCGATCACCACAGGCGGCGGAATAAACTCGCCGTTGGCCTTGCGGCATCGTAACAAGGCTTCAGCGCCCATGCATTGCCCGCTATGGGTATCCACAATCGGTTGGAGGTATAAAGCCATGCGGTCATTTTCAAACGCATCCAGTACGTCCTGCCGCAGTTGTGCTTTGGCATCTGCATGCAGGCTTAATGCCTCTGAATACATAGCAAAAGATTGATAAGTGCTATCCGCGTGTTCAAGCGCCAGGCGTGCCTGCGAAAGCATATCGTCCGCTTTTTTGTGCGTAGCATCACGGCACACACCGCCGATCACCGGGCTCACAGAAAACATTTGGTGATTGGCATTCACGGTGAATTCAAATGGGCGTCTTAACTTCGCCGAGAGCAGGTCAAGCTTCACGCTATGGTCCAACTGCGATGACAACACAGCAAACTCGTATGCATCCAGGTGGAACAAGGTATGGTCTTTAGGCAGGCTTTGTTGCAGGCGTTTGATAATTTCAACGGCGACTTCAGGCATGCGGTGGCGATGGCCATCCAGCATGGTCGAGCTTAGTTTAAAGCTGATCAGCAGCAAGCCTGCTTCTGCCTGGCTGAAGATCAGCAGTTGCTGCAATTGCTCCATTAGCAGACGGCCGTTAGGCAAATGACTATGCTGATGATGACGTCTGGCGAACTCGAGGGCGGTATGGTCATACCTGGCGGCTGACTCTATCAACAAATGCGAAAGGCAATGTTGAAGAGCTTGCGTTTTAGAGTTTGATATCCATTGCGGAACGGATATGGCACTCAACAATATATCCACGGAGGTGATAGACACACCTTCTGCATACAGGTCTATCCAGGTCACTGCCAGGTCATTGAGAGCCACTGCAAATGCATCCAGATCATGGCGCTGGCATAGGCTCTCCAGAGCGCTTGCATATTGTTGCACCAGCACCCTATTTGCCTGCGGCTCAGTCATTAAATGCTTTTGTATCTGCGCTACTTGCGCTGGCTGCAAGCGGAGAGCGCTACGAGTAACATCAGCAGGCTTCAAGCCAAATTGCAAAAGGCGTGCTGCCAATGCATCTGCTGACAGCGGCTGGTAACGTCTGAATGATCTTTGCAGTTGCGGCTTGCCAGTCTCAAGCTGTGCTGCGCGCTCAGTAGGTTGTATGGACTGCATGCTTAATCGTAATAGTGCGCCGGATTAAGGCCATGGCAATCAGGTGGTAAACCGCGCACGATTCTGTATGTTTCGCCAGTTGGCGTCAGCGGACCATGAATCAAGTCCAGGGTAACCGGCGATTTCATGCGTATTTTTTGTGTATCCAGCAAGATCATGACGCGCGGTTGCAAGCGCCGGATCTGGTTCTGCTGAATCACCACTGCAACTTCGCCGCTATTCAGCTCAACCAGCGAGCTAACCGGGTAGATCCCAAAAAACTGGATCAGCTGGTCAATGAGTGACTCGCTGAATTTCTCATTCTTGGTGGTATACAAGTGTTCCAGCACCTGATGACTGAACATGCCTTTGGCATACGGTTTATCGCTGGTCATGGCGCAATAGGTATCCATAATGCCGGCAATTTGCCCGAGCAAAGAAATATCACCGCCAACAAGCTGGTTGGGATATCCGCTGCCATCAAAACGCTCATGGTGTTCAGCCACAATCTGCATCACATCCTGGCTGATATCGGTATTGGTTCGTAGAGTATCCAGGCTGGTCTGCACGTGTTGCATCACCAGCAAAAACTCGCTTTCTTCCAACCGGCCCGGTTTTTGCAGAATTTCAGCAGGAATCTGAATTTTGCCCAGATCCTGGAACAGGCCAGCCATGCCTAAATCTTTCACCTGCTTTCTTGGCAGTGACAGGAAATGACCGAATGCCATCATGTTGATGCTGACATACAGCGCCTTGTTGTAGGCATAATCATCAGTTTGCCTGAGGCGGGAAAGCCACAACAGCGCATCCGGATTACGCTCAATGCTCTGCAACATATTATCGAGGGACTGGCTGACATGCACCAGATCTACATTGGTGCCTAGCGCGATCTTCTCAAACACATCACGGGTATCCGCCTCAGTTTTGGCAAACTGCGGATACACTTCAACAATCTCAAGCTCCACGGGGATACTTGAAGTAATCGTTTCCGCATGAGCCGGTGTCGTTTTTTGCAGTTTGATCAAGTCACTATCGGCATTTTTCTTCTGCGGAGTAGTTTTGCCGTAAAGCCAGCTATACAGCCGGTTCCAGAAGGATACCGAGGCTTGCTGGTAACTTTTATGAGATGTTTTTGCTGATGCAGGTTCTGAGCGCGTGGATGCCTGTGCAGATTTCACAGGCGCCGGTTGAGCATATGCCACATCCACCACAGGCGGCGCTTTGCCTTCACGCAAGGCATGCACCACTTTTAAAAAACTGTTCGATGCGGATGAAGTACGGCTATTTGTTACGGTGGAAGACCGCTCACTCACCTGCATGGCAGAGGGACTGCGAGAAACGCCAGTGGCTTTCTCACGTTTAACGGGCGCAAAATGCGTTCCGGTAGACATATTTTTATCTACCATGACTTCACGGCATAACGTACGCAACTCACTCAGCTGCGTGTCGTTTTCTATCAGAAATCCCTGCAGGACAAAGGGACTATCCAGCCATGGAATATCTAATTCAGCGACAAACATGCCGAGTGCCAGCTCGCCGGTACGCATACGCTGCAATGTGTTCGTTGTCATTGCACTATAACCTGTTGTTAAAATTATTACCGATTATCAATAGAAATGAACCCTGAGATACCGGGTCCGCATACTGATAACGGCTACCCAGGAAGCAAGTTAAGGAGGGCTGGGGAAAAGTTATGTTAATCCATTAACGACGCCTATTTACTTCGGGACTGGTGAATGATTTTCCAGCGCAAGCATCGTCATTAGAAGCTAATAATTGAAGGATATAGGGCGGGAGAATTAAGCTTTAATTCGCTGCTTTAACGGGCAGGCTGACGAATTGCTCGTGGATTTTGCCGGATTTGTCTTTAAAGCACAGCCGAAACTTGATTTGCTCACCCGCTTTAAACGGGCTGGGTAGTTCAAACAGCATCAGGTGCAAACCGCCATGCGCCAGCTTCACCGGCTTATTGGCTGTCACAGGCAGATCTTCCACATGGCGCATTTTCATCACGCCGTTTTGCATGGTCATGCTATGCAACTCAGTCGTACCGGCACGTTCGGTTTCCACATAGACCAGGCTCACATTTTCGCGACTGCTCAACGTGAGATAAGCGGCTGCCACAGATTGACCAGGGTTAGTCGAGCGCACCCAGGCATCACTAATGGTGACCTCGGCTTGCGCTAAGCTGAAACCCAGCATCAAGCTGCCAGTTAAAACAAGGTTTAATAAAATGCTGGCCGGTTTTTTCATGACTCTGCTTTTTAACGTGGGCTCACTACTCAGCATTGTTCAAGACTCAGATTCGTCCAAATCGGGCGGCGTTGCGTCTGGTATCCTGAATTTCTCGGTGGCCCAATCGCCCAAATCCATCAATTTGCAACGCTCACTACAAAATGGGCGGTAGGGATTAGCAGTTGAATACACGACCAGTTCGCCACAGCCTGGGCACGCCACCTGGCGGGGTTTAACCGTTGTTTGCATTAATTGTGTCCAGGGCCGGTGAAGTTACAGATGATCATCTTGAAAGGGATATCCTGCTCGCAGGCTTTAGGTCTTTGCACAAAATCCAGTTTCTGGAAGCGGATATTAATGGCGTACTTGTTGGCACTCACCTCAGGGAAGCACTCATCGTGGCCGATTTCAATCCTCAATAATTGTGCCGGTTTATGGCCGGACAATTGTTGCTGGTAAGCCCCTTTATGCGCCACGAGCGACAGCACCTGGCCACTGCCGCGCAACAATTGCAGGATCATGCGGATGGCTTCGTACATGGGCATCAGTTTAGTTAGCCACTGGTTGAAGTCAGTTTTGCGACGCTCGACCGCCAAATACAGCCAGTGACGATAAGAGGGCAAATCAAATTCACAGACGCCGCCCGGGATGCCGGCACGTTGTTTCACACTCATCAACCAGTCATTATCGCGTAGCGATTGACCTAGTTTCTGGTGATCTGACCTCAATGACGTGGCACAACGGTCAAGGCTCGCCAGCGTATCACCCAATGCATTTTGATCGATATTTGGATTGTTTTGCAAGAATGACAGCTGGACCTTGTGCCTGTCCAGCTCCTGCAATAAATCGACTTTTAAATCGCCACGATCAATCAGGTCCAGGATTTGTAACAGCGTCAGCAGCGCCACATGATGATTCACCTCGTGGCCTACTTCAATGTGGTGCAACATCTTTACAAACAGATCTTCCAGGCGGAGATATGTTCTGATGCGCTCGTTAAATGGAAATTCGTAGCTCGACACGGCAGCCTTTTCTGTCAGCTGATACTTGAAAAGTATGCAATAAAAGCCTGATTATGAAACCCTTTTTACTCACTGGCAAGTTTTTGAGAAAATTTGATGAAACTTGAGCACTTTTTCATGTAAATCAGGCAATGTTTGATCGTTTTCAATCACTGTATCTGCAATCGCCAGACGTTCCTGACGACTGCTTTGCGCGGCAATAATTGCTTGTGCCATCGCTTCCGAAAACGTGTTACGTTGCATCACACGCGACAGTTGCGTGTCTTCACTGCAATCCATCACCAGGACATGATCTACCAGGGGCCAGTCATCGCGGCTTTCAACCAGTAAAGGGATCGCCAGAATCACGTAAGGGTGTGCAGAATATTGTTCAATCTGGCGTACAGCTTCTGCACGGATAGCCGGATGCATGATCTGATTAAGCTTATCCAGGGCATCCGGGTCTGCAAACACCAGTTCGCGCAGCCTGGTCCGGTCTAGCTGGCCATTTTCCGCAAACATGGCATCCCCAAATGTTTGCCGCACGGTTTGCATGGCAATGCTCCCCGGGGCGCTCATGGCATGTGCGATCTCATCGAGGTCTACTACAGGGACACCAAGCTCAACAAAGGTTTTGCATACCTCGCTTTTACCACTGCCTATCCCGCCGGTGACGGCTACCACTTTAGTCATCAGGCACCCATCATGGCATCAAGTAGAAAGCAGCCAGCGTTTGGCCGTAGAACAGGGCGGCGATGCCACCCAGCGCCAGAAAAGGGCCAAACGGGATGGCGGTCTGGCGGGTTTTACCTTTGAATAGAATCAAGCCTATGCCAATCACACTGCCGACGACTGAACTCAGTAATATCACCGCGGGCAGCAGTTGCCAGCCAAACCAGGCACCAATCGCGGCCAGCAATTTAAAATCGCCGTAGCCCATGCCCTCTTTACCGGTGACGAGTTTAAATAACCAGTACACTGCCCATAGCACCACATAACCAGCCATGGCGCCAACCACCGCAGAAGTTATATCCGTGAAGCCACCATTCAGGTTCAGCAACAAACCCAGCCACAATAATGGCAAGGTAATATCATCCGGTAACAATTGGGTATCGAAATCGATAAAGGTTAAAGCAACCAGCGCGATGACAAATACCAGCGCAAACAAGGTCAGATGGCTATAACCATATTGAACGGCGACTGCAAGTGACAGTGCGCCAGTCAGCGCTTCTACCAGCGGATAGCGGATTGAAATAGGGGTTTTACAGGCTTTACAGCGCCCGCGTAAAAACACATAGCTGATGACAGGAATATTTTCCAGCGCGCCTATCATGTGGCCGCAATGCGGGCAGGAAGAGCGTGGCACAACTAGGTTATATTTTGGCTGATCCGGCGCGGTTTGACCCTGCAAATCCAGGCAATTGGCATGCCACTCGCGCTCCATCATTTTGGGCAGGCGGTGTATCACTACATTGAGGAAACTGCCTACCAGCAAGCCCAGGATAAGGCATACGCCTTGCAGGAAATACGGTTGCGTTCTTAATAAACTTAAAACAGGTTCAAGGAATTCTGTCATGATACCGATAACACTATTAAGGTTGCTGCATCATCTCATCGTTAATACAAGTAAGCAAGGTTAAAAAGCCGTGTATGCGGGGCAAAACCTGTGTGAGAGCCGAAATGACAGGCTTGAAAACAGATTCAATGTCACCATTTATGTGTAAGATGAGAATCACACTCCAGTCGAGTGACTTCGCATCTGAATCTTACTAGTGAAGGAAGTTGCCTATGTCTGATCAAATCAAATTCACGCCACCTACCGAAGTCGAGCTGGCCGAAGTCGAACTGGGCCAGGTGGAACATCCTGCCTGGGACGAACCGGTAATTTGCCGGGTTGAAGTCGACCTGCCAGGATGGTTGGCAAACCTGACCGGACAATCACACTGGGAAGTCTACA
>DATHWT010000194.1:0-7669 GCA_035460345.1 Methylophilus sp.
CTTCATCGGCCGATGCCATCATGTATTTGAACTCCTGCATCAGCAACTCGGCTGAGGGGCACACGATCTGGATTTTGCTGCAGTCAGCTACCAGCGTCTGGTAATGCAATGGCCAGTCCTGCAACTGACCATTCAGCAGGCGCATGGTACGAAAAATACCATCGCCATAAGCAAAGCCACGATTGGTGGGCGCAATGCCATTTACCAGTTTGCCATTGACGCAATAGCGGACAGTTGTCATCTTGTGTGGGAGAAATTGATGTGTCTGAATAAGGCTGAAACCTTACCATAAAACTGCTGAAAACGACGCAGCTGAAGGCAGAAATCGGCTACAGAAAATCCACAGAAGATCCCCAAGAAAAACCTTGGCAAAAATTTCGTACAAAGAATTAAACAATTTTCTAAAGTTTAATGTTCGAATGCCGTTAACAAGTTACGAGGTATTGTATCTACACTTTCTACCGGAGGCACGGACATGGCATTTTCCAGCATTCAGACTAACGTCGCCACGATGATCAACAAGGCTTACAGCGCTGATACCAGCACTACGGCCAATAGCGCAGCCACAGCCAGCACCAATGCGGTCGGCAATAGCAAGGCTGTGGACGGTAACAAAAAAGAAACTGCAGCAGACGCAGCGAAAGATAATCCGGCCGGTGCCAGCGCCGAGGTCACATTGGGTCAATCCGGCAACACGACAGAGATTTATACCGCGCAAGGCCTGTTACAGCAGATGCGGCAAATTCAGCTCAGCAATACCATGCTGCTGTTTGGCAATAATGAAGAAGGCAATGAAGACAGCAGCGGCTTACTGGGTATGATTGGCAGTGACAGTGACGCTGAAGGAGATGATACGAGCGAGGACTGGACAGATGCGATCAGCCAGAACCCTGGACAAGCCGCAGTGATGGTCGAAAAAGCGAAAAATGCCTCGATTAAAACCATGCTGGGCGGTTAAGGACTGGCTAAGGCTTTCAATGAAAGCTTGCAATCTTCTTATTACGAGTTCTGCGACAACCGCTAAGCTTCGACTTTTACAAAATTACCTTTGACTTTATCTGCCAGCAAGCCCAGCAAATCCGCCGATTTAAGTGCCAGGGCATAGCCGAGCACGCCGCTGCCGATGACCACTGTTTCATACTGTGAAACACCTTCATCCACCAGCACTCGTAAGTCATGCGGCACGGCAATCGGCGGCACTGCGCCAACCACATAGCCGGTCGCCTCAGGTACTTCGTCATATTCGGCCATACGGCATTTACGCTCATTCAAATGAGCACGCAGCAACGCCCAGTCTGCTCGGCCGCCACCGGCCACCGCCAGCAAACTGTACCCACTGTTTTCACCTTTGAATACCACACTGCGTACCACTGATTGTGGCTGCAACCCTTGTGAAGAAAGTAATTCTTCCAGGCTACGGATAGGTTTTTTATCTTCACTTAAAGGGATTTCGATGACTTGAAAATGTATCCCATGTTGTTGTAGCAAGTCAGTCACAGCAGATTGAAAAGTGGTAGTCATGGCTCACATCCAGTCAATATAAAATACTTTAACTAATCAATTTAAATTACTGATATTTAGTATATTTATCGTTGCTACCCTTGCATTTTTCTACCGGGTATTTCTGGGCATTCAGGTCTATCTTGGCATTGGCAGCGGCAATCAGGTCTATGCCACATACTTCAGCGATACGCATTAAATAAACAAAAGTATCAGCCAGTTCCTGACCTACTTTTTCCCTGGTTTCGGCATCCAGCTGTCGGCTATCGGGCTCGGTCATCCACTGGAAATGCTCGACCACTTCCGCCGCTTCTACGATCATGGCCATGGCCAGGTTTTTTGGCGAATGGAATTGCGCCCATTCACGTTCCTCAACGAAATTATTCACGCGTGTGCGTAATGCATCAATTGAATCTGCCATAGTTGCCTATCGTAAAAGTTTTGAATTGGATATTTACCTTATTCTTTATCCTGATTTTTGGCTTCTGCTGATTCAGGCTTATCGCGGCGGTTACTGCCAGCCACCATTTTAATCTCAAACAAACGGCATTCCAGCGGCCCATTGTATAGCGGTGTCTTTTTGCTTGGGCTCAAACGCATCAGCTTGGGCATACGCAAGTCATTGGTGAGGAAATAGGTATTCCAGCCGCTGAACTGCTGCTTGAGCGTGACCGCCATTTGCGGATACAACTCAGCCAAGGTTTCATCTTCACCAATGCGGACGCCATACGGTGGATTGGCGACCAGCACGCCGCTGTCGGCCGGTGGGGTGAGTTTGGTGAATTCGATATGACTCAATTGTACTGCCTCGCTCCAGCCTGCCATTTCCAGGTTTTGTTTGGTCACGCGCACGGCACGCAAATCCATATCTGAGCCGTAAATTTTCTGAAAGCTGACCGGTTTCACCGCTTTAGCCGCCGCATTGCGGATTTTCTTGAAGGTATCCGACTCGAAGTTTTTGAGTTTTTCAAAGCCAAAATTGCGGTTCAGGCCTGGTGCAATATTCAGTGCCATCATGACAGCTTCCTGCAGAAAAGTGCCGCTGCCACACATGGGGTCCAGCAATGCCTGGCCCGGTTGCCAGCCCGCGAGTTTCAAAATACCGGCTGCTAGGTTCTCACGCAGTGGCGCCTCTATCGTGTTCTTGCGATTGCCACGCTGGTATAAGGGGTTACCCGACGTATCCACATACAGCAGGAAACGATCGCTGGTTAAATACACATGCACCCTGACATCCGGCTCGCGCGTATCGATATTGGGACGGCTATTGACCGCCTGGCGGAATTTATCGCAAATCGCGTCTTTCACTCTTAGCGTAATAAATTCCAGACTTTTCAACGGGCTGCGCACTGCGGTGACTTTCACCATCATGCTGTATTTCACGTTGAACCAGTTCGGCCAGTTCACTTTGAGCGCGCCCTGGTAAATATCTTCCTCTGTCGCATATTGACCATTGCCCACTTGCATCAGGACGCGGGTAGCCACGCGCGAATGCAGGTTGATCTGGTAACAGACACCGAGGTCGCCACTAAAGCTGGCGCCACCATCGGTTGGTTTGATGTCGTTTGCGCCGCTGAGCTTGAGCTCTTCGACAAGTATGGTTTCCAACCCGCGCGGACAGGTTGCAAAATAATGGTTACGCATGTTTATCTCTGATTTTCTAGTTGAATATCAACTTAATAGTTGAGCAGTGAGCCAATGTTTGCAGGCTTCGCTATTAATCTCTGCCCAAGGTGAATCCTTTACCGTCATTAGGGTTTGCACCCTGCAAGCGGTCAATTAAATCCAGGAACTGGATCGCATGGGTTTGCATGGCTTCCTGCGCACGTTTGCGCAGGGTGATCAAATCAGGCATGGCCAGTTCAGGCTTGAAGCCAAATACAATGATATTGCCAGGCTTGCCGGTAGGCATCATAAGCACGCGCTGGTCGAACGTTTGCTCTATGCGCTGCATGTAGATATCGAATTTTTTGTCTGAGCCCCACAAGTTGATCGCGAACAGGCCATCCGGCGTCAGGGCTTCTGAGCAATCATCAAAGAAAGCCTGCGTGCAAAAATCCGGCGGCAAGCCGTTGCTGCCAAATGCATCCATCATCAGCCAGTCACAACTACCCAGATGTTGCTGGATATAGGCGATGCCATCACCTTCAACGATGGTCAGGCGTTCATCATCGTCTGGCACAAAAAAATGACTGCGAGCCACTTGAATGACCTGCGGATTCAGCTCAATCACGGTTTGCCTGATCTGCGGACAGGCTTGCCAGACATATTTGGCAATCGAACCGCCACCCAGCCCTACCAATATGGTATTGCGGATATCCGGCTTGAACAGAAGGCTGCTCAGCATACCCCAGGAATAGGCCAGCACCAGCGCAAACGGGTCTTTCACTTTCATGCTGCTTTGTATGGTTGGCGAGCCGAGGTGCATGGAACGTACGCCATCTACTTCGGTGACCTCTACCATTTCCAGATCAGAAATGGCTTTATGGATTTTGCGGTTGAGTTTAAACATTATGCGTTTTCCACTACATCTACCGAGGTATCATCTGCTTGCGGTGTATCGCCTGTTTCCGCAGTCGCGTTATCAGGTGTGGTTTCCTCAATCAAACGCAGGAACTTGCATTCCAGCTCCATCAGCAAGGTATCCACCTTCTGCACTGACAATTGCACTTTGCTGCCAGGTTTCAATACAGGCAAGGCATGTACTTTGGTCATATAAGGCATGCCAGTCAGGCGCACCAGGTTTTCGCGCCAGACCGTGGCTTCCACTTCCTGGATGTTTTCCTGTACCAGGTATTGCAGGCACCAGTAACGCTCCATACGGGTCTGGAATTCGTTATAGGCATTGTAGGTCTGGTCAAAATTGCGCATATGGCCAACGATTTCATCGCCATGCGCTGCATACACAGGCGCTTGCATGGTCAGTACGCTGATAATCTGGCGCTGGTTGATCAGATCGACCGCACGCCGCAACGGCGAGGTACACCATGCGTATTGCGCCACACCCAGGCCCTGGTGGCCTTCGGCCTTGGTCGTCATATACACCTTGCCGCCATTTTGCGCGCGGTAAATACCAGACACCTCGTGCTCAGCCAGCAACAAACCCCACTGGCTATTGGCGGCGATCATCAACTCTGCCACCAGCTTATCCATAGGCGAACCGCGCTGACGGTTGATGATGCTGACGATGCCATCGGTGACATAGAAATTGTAATCCACCGGTTGCGCCTTGGTCGGGTCGTATTTGCCGCGCGCTTTTTCCAGGCTTTCCGCAAAGCGGAACAGGAATACCAGCGGCTGCCATAACGGATGGCCGCTGTCATTCTCTAGCGTATTTTCGTTGAAGTAAGGCTCCAATGTGTCATGCCGTAAATTATGCGCAATCTGTACCCGCTCCAGACGGCTATGCTGCTGTACGATAGTGTAATCAGCAGCCACTTCCAGATACAGCGACAAAGCCGGTTTGGTTTCGCCGGCATCCAGGCTGAACGGGCGGATGGCGGTTTCCGGCAGCATGGTGATTTTATGCCCCGGCATATACACGGTAGACAGGCGCTTCATCACTTCCTGATCCAGTGCGTCACGCGGTGCCACACCCAGTGCAGGCGCTGCAATATGGATACCCACCTGTGTATTGCCATTCGGCAACAATGTCACGGATAGCGCGTCGTCAATTTCAGTGGTGGTGCTGTCATCGATACTGAAAGCTTGTACTTCTGCCAGTGGCAAATCGTCCGGCAACGCTGCCAGCGCGAACTCAGGAAAGGCCGTGCCATGCGCAAAATATTCGCGCATAAAAGCGCCCAAATGGTAATCGTGTATGGAAGGGATTGCCCCGGCTTCATGCAATACCTGCACCGGCAACTTCTTAAGCTCGCCAGCGGCTTGCTCCAGCGCTTTCCACTCCATGGCGTTTTTGTCCGGCGCGTAGAGCAGCTGGTCGAGTTTTGCGGCAACACTCTCAGGCAACTGTCTGGACACCAGTTGCGCGGTGATCAAAGCCATCAGCTCCGCCTGCTGGCGTTTCTTTTCCACCCCGGCCAGCGCCGCTTTTAAGGTCTCATCCGGCGCTGCCTTGTACTGCCCCTTGCCCTTACGGTAAAAATACATGGGCGCACCGTGCAGTTTGATGGCAATGGCAGCCGTCTGCTGGCGACTGGGTTTGCCGCCGTAATACTCTTCAGCCAGCGATTCAAAACCAAACTCAGGCTCGCCGCAGCATTCCCACAAAAAATCGGTATCCAATGTTTCCGCTTCTGTTTGCGCAGCTTCCAGGAAACCGGAAAGACTGCCTTCAAACCGCATCAGGACATTGGCCGCTTTGATCTTGCTGCGTTTACCACTGCTGGCCTCGACCTGCATGCTGCTGTCAGCCTCGGACATAATGGAAGCGACCTTGAAGCCACCGTCTTCTTCGTAAAAAACATTCATTGCGGGAGATTTTGAGTGTGGAAAACACACGGATAAAATTCAAAACGCTATTTTACCCGAGAAGCATGCACTTTTCTGGCACAGATTGAACTTTAGCCCTTTGCATAGCCTAAGCTAAAGCTGTACCCAATGAAGCATAGCCATAAATAGCATGCCTTAAATCAAGTAAGCCTCTAGAATATGCATGATGAAACCACTTGTTTTTGATAACCGCTTTATACGCGAACTGCCCGGTGATCGCGTGACCGACAATTTCACGCGCCAGGTCAGTGACTGTTTATGGTCCGCGGTACAGCCTACTCCGGTTAAACAGCCTGCCCTGCTCGCCTACAGCACGGAAGTGGCCGCTATGCTGGGGCTGAGTGACGCAGATATGCATGACCCCGACATGGTGCAAACGCTGGGTGGCAATGGTGCCCTGCAAGGCATGTTCACCTATGCCACGCGTTACGGCGGCCACCAGTTCGGCAATTGGGCCGGACAACTCGGTGATGGTCGTGCTATCTACCTGGGTGAACTGGTACACCAGCAGCAGCGTTTTGAATTGCAACTGAAGGGCGCTGGTGAAACGCCTTATTCACGCCGCGCAGATGGCCGCGCAGTATTGCGTTCCAGCCTGCGCGAATTTTTGTGTTCTGAAGCCATGCATTACCTTGGCATCCCCACGACCAGGGCGCTAAGCCTGGTGACCACTGGCGAGCCTGTGGTAAGGGATATGTTTTATGACGGCAATCCTGAGTTCGAACCTGGCGCCATCGTCTGCCGCATCGCCCCTTCTTTTATTCGTTTCGGTCATTTTGAGATACTGGCCAGTCGCGAGGAATTACCATTACTGAAACGCTTCATCGGCTTCACCATAGACCGCGATTATGCCGGGTGGTGGCCAAGCACCGGCCTGCTTCTGGATGTGGATAATCCCGGACAGGGCATGATAGAAGCCTGGTTCGCGGAAGTATGTGCGCGTACCGCCATCATGGTGGCGCACTGGATGCGGGTCGGCTTTGTCCATGGCGTGATGAATACCGACAATATGTCTATCCTGGGCCTGACCATAGACTACGGCCCGTATGGCTGGACCGATAATTTCGACCCGAGCTGGACGCCGAACACCACCGATGCGCAAGGCCGTCGCTATTGCTATGGCCGCCAGCCGGATATTGCGCGCTGGAATCTTGAACGGCTGGCGGAAGCGCTTTCTTCTGTACTCCCCGAAATCAATGCCCTGTCACAAGGATTAAGCCACTTTGATAAGGTGTATTTTGAGGCACTGACGACCTCCCTGGCCGACAAGTTTGGGCTGGATAGCTGGCAAGCAGGCGATGGTGAGTTGATCAACGATATTTTTGAGTTGATGCAGCGCGCGGAGGTGGATCAAACCTTGTTCTTTACCCACCTCAAGCTACTGGATATTTCCAGGCCGCAACTCTCGGTACTGGAAGAAGCTTTTTATACCGAGCAGGGGTTGAAGCAGTTTGGTGAAGATATACAGGGCTGGTTGCAACGTTATAGCCAGCGGGTACAGCAATCTACCCTTTGTGCGGAACAACGCCAGCAGCGCATGTCAGCCAGCAATCCGGTGTATGTATTGCGTAATTATCTGGCGCAAGAAGCGATTGATCTGGCCACCCAGGGCGACAACTCCAGACTACTCACCCTGCTTGAAGTATTGCGTCACCCATATACCGAACAGTCAGGTATGGAGGCGTTTGCCAAAAAACGTCCGGACTGGGCGCGCCAC
>DATHWT010000195.1:0-23182 GCA_035460345.1 Methylophilus sp.
GGCCAACTAGAACAATGGTAGGTAACATTACTTGTATGTGACGGCATAAATGTGCCCATCACGTGATTGAGCTAGAAACTGGTTATTAGTCCCTGCAACCAGTGACATGATTGGTTTGGAGCCAAGTTGAATGCGGCCTACGAAGCTGCCGTCATCCTGGCTGAGGAGGTGTATATAGCCTTCAAGATCACCCACCGCGACCACATTGCTCAATGGTAACGGCACGGTCAGGTGGCGGTAGCCCAGGTTGCCCTGACGCCAGAAGGTTTTGCCATTGGTATTGTCCAGCGAGTAGACAGAACCTATGGTGTGACTTAAGTAGATTTTGTTGTTATCAACGGTCAGACCGACATAGCTGGAAATATCACGACTCCAGGCAACCTGGCCACGCTGACGGTCAACGCCTGCGACTTTACCTTGATAGGCGACTACATAGACGAAAGCGCCATCGACAAACGGCAGGCTTGTAATGTCGGCAATCCGCTCGATTTCGGTCACGCCTTTAGGCTGGGCTACGGTGGCTTCCCATAGCAGCTTGCCGTTGTCAGCACGGATGGCCACCAGTTTGCCACCAGGAAAGCCTGCGTAGACCGCACCGCCATCTACCACAATCCCTGCCTGATTCTTGAGCGAGAGGGAAGGGGTGGCGCGTTCATATACCCATTTGCGGCGACCGTCAGCTGCATCAATACCGTAAATATGATGATCACTGGTACGTACGATTACGGTACCGTCAAAATAACGGGGTTGTCCTTGAATTTCGCTACTGAGAATGGCACTCCACAACTTTTTGCCATTCACATTCAGCGCATATAAATGTCCCTTGCTTGTGCCTGCCAGTACTAGTCCGCCACCCAGGCCGATACTGCTGCTGATAGGCTCATCCAGCTCGGTTTGCCATAGGATTTTGCCGTTGTCGGCAGACAACTGCGTCACTGTGCCTTCCGCATTGACGGCATAAATCAGGTTGTCCGCCAACACTGGTGCGTAAGTAAAACGACCTGGCTCACCCACATCGGTAGACCATGCAATACGCGTCTCGTAAGAACTCTTGATATCTTCCAGTTCGACTGGCGGGTTAGCAGGTTCTGCGCCGAAAATGCTTTCACTCAGATTGGTTTTAACATCATTGAACGCGGTACACGCGGACAGGCTGCTGCCTAGCAGCAAAATGGCAGCCAGTGTCAGACTGTTGCGAAAATGAGGTTTTTTCATAGGCAGTATCGATGAGCTCGGCAAGCGTTGCATGTTAACCCAATGCATCCAGTTTTTGCTGGGTCAGGTAGAACAATTTGCCTTCCGGGTCCAAGCCTTTTAGTGCCTGGATATAAGCCTGTTTCGCTTCTTTTTCCTGCTTTTTCGCGATATAGATATCACCCAGCATACTGTTTTTCAGGCCATCAAAACCGCTATCATTAATGGCTTCCAGCGTTTTCTTGGCATCATCCAGTGCATTACGTTCGATTTGCAGGCCGGCAATTTCAATGGCAGCCATTTGCTTGATCGCTGGCTCTTTGGCTTCAGCCACTGCCCAATGCAGCTGTTTCTCGGCCGCTTCGCCTTGCTTGGCCTGATGCAGTGCACGTGCTGCAAACAAAGCCGCTCTGCCGGCATAAGGTGTCATGCTGTAATCTTTTTGGATGACTTCAGCATCCTTGCTGATTTGCTCGGCTTTTTTAGTATCTACGTCCTGCAATGAGTTGCTGACCAGGGTTTGGTAAGCAGTAGAAGCCGCGGTTGCCTTGCTGTTCATCCAGGACTGGTAGCCTTGCCATCCGGCGTAGGCAACGATAGCGGCTAATATCAGGCGGATTGCCATCTTGCCGTTCTTGTTCCACCAAACTCTGAATTCGTCCAGTTGTTCCTGTTCTTCCAAATCGTACGCCATGTTATTTTCCTGCTTGTTTTTTTGTTAGATTGATTATGCGATTGCTGCACGCAAGCCATGACCGGGAATTGCGCTAAGTAATTGTTGTGTATAAATTTGCTGGGGTGCATTATAAATGTTTTCTACGCTTCCTTGCTCAATTACTTTGCCTTTTTGCATCACCAGCACCTCGTCGGCAATGTGTCTGACTACCCTTAAATCGTGTGTGATAAACAGATAACTGAGCCCCATTTCCTGTTGCAACTGCTTTAACAGCAATAGAATTTGTGCCTGCACTGAGACATCCAGTGCGGATACCGGCTCATCACATACCACCAGCTTGGGTTCTAAAATCAAGGCGCGCGCGATACCTATACGCTGACGCTGGCCACCGGAAAACTGATGCGGATATTTTTGCGCATCTTCTGCCTGCAAGCCTACTTTACCCAGCATCTGGCTGACCATGTCTTTTTGCTCGCTGGCAGTACCTATGCGGTGTATCACCAGGCCTTCGCCAATAATCTCGCCCACGCGCATTCTCGGGTTTAGCGAAGCAAACGGGTCCTGGAAAATCATCTGGATATTGCGGCGGGCACTGCGCAAGGCAGCTTTATCCAATGCCAGGAAGTTGACGCCATCAAACTCGACTTCACCGCTATCTAGCGGTAATAACCGTAAAATACCGCGCGCCAGTGTCGATTTGCCACTGCCGGATTCACCTACGATCGCCAGCGTTGTGCCTCGTTTGAGTTGCAGGCTAACATCGCCCAGTGCATGAATACTCTGGTTGCCCAGGCCGAGTGCACCGGTGCGCTGGATATAGGTTTTTGTCAGGTGACGGGCTTGCAGGATTAAATCAGACATGTACGCTCCATCAGGCCGGAGTTAACCAGTCATAGGTCATGGGTTGCAGTACTTTTTTACCTTCGGCATCCGGTACGCACGCCAACAGTGCTTTGGTGTAGGGGTGTTGCGGTTGGTTTAAAACCTGTGTGACACTGCCCACTTCAACAATCTCGCCCCTGAACATCACTATCACTTCATCTGCAATATCTGCAACTACGCCAAAATCATGCGTGATGAACAGCATTGCCATGTCCATGCGGTCTTTGAGTTCTTTCAGCAAGCGTAATACCTGGGCTTGTACTGTCACATCCAGCGCCGTTGTTGGCTCGTCTGCAATTAGCAGGGCGGGTTCACAGGCGATGCTCATGGCGATCATCACGCGCTGGCGCTGACCGCCCGAAAGTTCGTCGGGATAGCTATTGGCGCGGCCGCGATCAATGCCGACCTGCTCCAGTAATGCAGCGACTTTCTGTTTCAGCACAGCACCTTTAAGACCCAGGTGTGTTTGCAGTGGCTCACCGATCTGAAAGCCGACTGTCAGTACCGGATTCAAGGAAGTCATAGGCTCCTGGAAAATCATGCCTATTTGCCGCCCACGCAGGTGCTGCATGGCTTTTTCATCAAGTGTGGTGATGTCCTGGCCTTGAAACATAATCTGGCCTTGCATACGCAACTGAGAGGATAATAACTTCATCACGCTAAGTGCGGTCAGGCTTTTGCCGCTACCGGATTCGCCAACGATGCAGGTGGTTTTGCCACGCGACAGCGACAGGGATACGTTACGCACCAGCTTGCGCTCAGGCGTGTGCGCCGGAAAAATGTCCAGCTGAGCTATGCGTAAGATTTCAGTCATTGGTCAGGGTTCATTACGGTGACTATCTGAAGAGATGCCAGCCATTTCAATCCAGCCGAAGTTTTCAACAAATGCGTGTGTTTCAACTTCCGCTCTCCTTGGATGGCATTTATCCGGCTTGCACGATGCTGAGTACTTGTTCGAATGGCACGCGGGCCTGTTCACCCTGGCCCAGCATCGGTTTCAAGCTGATTTCATTGGCTGCCGCTTCATCATCACCAAAAATGGCAGCGTAGCGGGCACCGCTTCGGTCTGCTTTTTTCATCTGCGATTTAAAGCTGCCGCCACCTGCATGCAGCACTACGCTTAGCCCCATATTACGCAGGGTTTCTGCCATGGTAAAGGCTTTTTGTTCTGCCAGTTCGCCGACATTGACCAGGTAAATATCGGGTTGGTTTTGTGCGCTGACACCATACTCCTGCATGAGCAGGAAGACACGTTCCAGGCCAATACCAAAACCACAGGCCGGGGTAGCATTGCCGCCAATACGTTCTACCAGCGTATCGTAACGGCCGCCGCCAGCAATTGTGCCTTGCGCGCCCAGTTTGGTGGTCACCCATTCAAATACGGTGCGGTTGTAGTAGTCCAGGCCACGTACCAGGCGATGGTTAATCGTATAGGCAATGCCGGATTGTGAGAGCAGGTCGCATAACTGCGAAAAGTGTTGCCTGGATGTGTCGCCCAGGCCATCCATTAATTTTGGAGCGGCTTCGCACATGGCTTGCATGCGGGGGTTTTTGCTATCCAGAATGCGTAATGGATTGTGATGCAAACGGCGTTTGGCATCTTCGTCAAGCAAATCAGCATGCTGCTCAAAATAGCCAATCAGTGTTTCGCGATATTGCGCACGCTCATCGGCATCCCCAATACTGTTGATCTGTAATTCCACATCCTGAATGCCCAGCGCTTGCCACAAACGTGCCAGTAGGACGATTTGTTCTGCGTCTACATCCGGACCATCGAAACCAAATGCTTCCACGCCGATCTGGTGAAACTGTCGCTGACGGCCTTTCTGGACGTTCTCGTGACGGAACATCGGGCCCATATACCACAGGCGTTGTGGCCCGTTATAGGTCAGGTTATGTTCCACTACCGCGCGAACGCAGCCAGCTGTGCCTTCCGGGCGCAGGGTCAGTTTGTCGCCATTCAGCGCATCCTCCCAGGCATACATTTCTTTTTCGACAATGTCGGTATGTTCACCGACGCTACGGACGAATAATTCTGTAGGTTCCACCACCGGCATGCGGATATTGTTGTAGCCATACTGGCTCAGGATTTTGCGGGCGGTATCTTCCAGTTTGAACCAGAGCGGGGTGGCTTCAGGCAAAATGTCATAGAAGCCTTTGATGGATTGAAATTTTTGAGTCATTGCTTACAGCCGTTTGCTTTAATTATTGCGGGATGGCGACAATAGGAATGATGCTGGGCTTGATGGCGCGTAATTTTCCGCCTTCGGCATAATGGGTGCGCACATATTCATCCACCAGCAACTGGAAGTCTTGCGCAATATGATCACCTTTTAGCGTCACGGTTTTTTCGCCATCGACAAATACCGGTGCGACCGGTGTTTCGCCGGTGCCGGGCAAACTGATACCGATATTGGCCAGTTTGGATTCGCCGGGACCATTGACCACACAACCCATTACCGCCACGTTCAACGTTTCAACGCCTGGATATTGACCACGCCAGATGGGCATCTGCTGGCGTAACCAGCTCTGGATTTGCATCGCAAGTTCCTGGAAATAGGTGCTGGTTGTACGACCACAGCCAGGGCAGGCGGTCACTAATGGTGTAAACGAACGTATACCCATGGTTTGCAGGATCTCCTGCGCGACAACCACTTCCTTGGTACGGGATTCGTTAGGTTCCGGTGTCAGCGAAACACGGATGGTATCGCCTATACCAGACTGTAATAAGATCGCCAGCGCAGCAGTTGAAGCGACGATGCCTTTGGAACCCATACCAGCTTCGGTCAGTCCGAGGTGCAGGGGGTACTCGCAACGTTGGCCGAGGTCGGTATAGACCTGGATCAGGTCCTGTACATTACTGACCTTGCAGGAAATAATGATCTGGTCGGGGCTGAGGCCGAGGTCTATGGCTTGCTGTGCACTTTCCAGCGCTGACTGAATCAGGGCTTCGCGCATTAACGCATCGGCAGATAAGGGCTCTGCCAGCTTGCCGTTATCATCCATCATCTGTGCCATTTTGGCCTGGTCCAGACTGCCCCAGTTCACGCCGATACGCACTGCTTTCTTGTAGTGGATGGCGGCTTCAATCATGGCGCCGAACTGTTCGTCGCGCTTGCTGCCTTTACCCACATTGCCCGGGTTGATACGGTATTTAGCCAGTGCTTCTGCACAGTCGGGGTAAGCCTGCAATAATTTATGGCCATTAAAATGAAAATCACCTACCAACGGCACGCTGCATCCTAATGCATCCAGGCCTTTGCGTATGGTGGCGACCTGTGCGGCAGCTTCCGCTGAATTCACCGTGATACGTACCACTTCAGAACCGGCTTGCCATAGTTCATATACCTGGCGTATGGTCGCTTGGGCATCGGCTGTATCAGTATTGGTCATGCTCTGGACGACTACAGGCGAAGCGGTCGTGCCATAGAGTCCGCCGCCGACTGCGACGTGGCCTATCATGACCTGGCGGGTGTTTCGACGTTGAATCATGGTTATTTCAATTGAATGCGCGCCACACGGCCACGTGTGGCCTGGGTCAAATCGTAAGGTTGGTTATCAATCGTCAGTTGGGTGCCCTGGGCATGACCAACAATGACGTTGACCGGTTTTTCTGCCACTACATTGTGTTCAGAACCTGCAGTCAGTACTTCGCTGAGGATTTTTTTGCCTTGCATATCTTCTATTCGTACCCAGGAGTCATCCGTGACTTTGAACACCAGAATGGCTTTTTGTGGATCAGCAGACTTAAGCGTGGTGCTTTCCACTACGTTGTTGGCAGCCGGAGTCGGCGTGCTGACGATGGTGCTCTCGGGGACTGATGCAGGGGCACTGGCAGGCTCAGGGGCGGGAGCGGCCAACAATTCTGGCGGATTACCTGCCGCTGGTTCAGCCGCCGGTGATAATGGCGTTGCGCCGGTATTTTCAGGCGTGACCGCAGCATCTGCCACTACTGCAGCAGATGTCGCCGCGTCGGTCACCGGCGCCGGAACATTGATCTCTTGGCCGGTTGTTTCACTGATTTCATCTACATCCAGGGCCAGCGAGGCATTTTTGAGCGCTTGTGGTTTGATATGGTTGACGTAAAAGTAGGCCAGGATCGCAGCCAGGATCAGGAAAATAAAAAATGTCAGTATGCGTTGCGGACGAATCGCACGCGCCGGTTTGTCGATGATTGACGGACTGGCATTAGACCTGACGCTGAGTGGCAAAGGCGCGGTGCTGGGCACCATGCGTTGATATGCTTCCAGCACCGGCGCGACATCAATATTCAGTAGCCTGGCATAGTTGCGGATAAATCCGCGCACGATGCTGGGTTGCGGCAATTTGTCAAAATCATCCTGTTCAATCGCTTGAATCTGCTTCACGCCCAGGCGCAACTGGCTGCAAACCTCATGAATGCTGAGCCCTTGTGATTCACGCGCCGCTTTCAATACGTTGCCGCAACCTGAGCCAGCAATCACTGGCACTATAGTCTCTTCAATCGGAGGTAAATCGTTGTCTGGTAAAGAAGGTTGCATGCTGATAGGGTCGCCTGTTAGTTCCGGTGTGGAGGTATCAATGGGTTGAACTTCAACGCTGGTACTCTCTACCTGATCAGACACGCTTTCTGTATCGATTTTACGTTTGCGCCCACGCTTAGGCTTGTTTTCAGCCTCTGTCTGTAGCGGGTTGACGTTGATGTTATCTTCTGACGTCACTAGCATTTACTCCATTTTCAACAATTGTTTGGTTTCGTTGGAATTTGGAAACAGTTTATGCAACTGTACACTGTAATGATGTGCTTCGTCCGGCATTTGCAAAGCACGGTATATGCGCACTGCTAACAGCAATGATTCTGGTGTTGGCGCGACACTGACATTGTTTTGCAGCGTATTCGATGCCGCACTTGCATCGCCACGCGCAAACTGTAAATTGGCTAGCTGGTAAGCACTGGCGTGTGCCAGTGGATCCACCTGCAATGCCTTGCTAAAGTAAGTCTCGGCTTGCGGCTTCTGCTTGCTGCGTAATGCACATACGCCGGCATTGTAATAAGCCACTTGCGGTGTTTTATACAGCGGATTTTTAACCGCTAGCATGAATTCTTTTTGAGAATCTTCATAACGGCCCTGGTCACATAAAAAACGGCCATAGTTATTGTGCGACTCCGAATTCTCTGGTTGTAATTGAATCGCACGCTGGAAAGCGGGTTCGGCACGCGATTTATCGCCCAATGCAGCATAGACCAGCCCAAGGCCATTATAGGCGAGGGCGTAATTAGAGCTACGCTCAGTGGCGGTGTTGAACTCTTCTAGCGCGACATCATAACGTTTCAGGCGAAAATATTCTGCACCTAATTCGGTGTGTACACGGGCTGATTCCACATCGCCGGTTTCACGGCCTACGGGTTGCTGGTCGTAAGGCAGGTTGTTTGCACTATTAGCCGGGTTTTGCGCACAACCGGTAAGCCACAGGCTGGTCAGGGAAATCATCAGGAGTTGCGCAAGAAAATATGTTCTCATGACTTATTCGCGAGGTTGAATAGCACCAGATTGAATTGCAATTGTTCTTTCTGTCCGGCGGGTTTTGTCTAGCACCTTGCCCGCCAGCTGGCCGCAAGCAGCATCAATATCCTCGCCCCGGGTTTTGCGTACGGTGACCACGTAACCAGCCTGCATTAACATATCACGAAACGCACGCACCTGCACCGGTTTGGAAGTGCCGTAGCCGCTGTTAGGGAACGGGTTAAACGGAATAAGGTTGAATTTACAGGGCACGTTACGTACCACGTCCAGTAACTGTCTGGCATGCTCAATGCTGTCATTGATGCCATCGAGCATGACATATTCAAAGGTCACAAAGTCACGTGGCGCCTTGACCAGATAGCGTTCACACGCTGCCATTAAATCTTTGATCGGATATTTTTTGTTGATAGGCACGATTTCATCGCGCAAGGCGTCATTCGGTGCATGCAATGACACTGCCAGTGCGACCGGGCAGTCTTCTTTCAACCTGTCCATTGCCGGCACCATGCCGCTGGTCGACAAAGTCACGCGGCGGCGGCTTAAACCATAGGCGCTGTCATCCAGCATGATCTGCATGGCGGTGACCACGTGATCGTAATTGGCCAGCGGTTCGCCCATGCCCATCATGACCACGTTGGAAATGATACGGTCACTGGGCGGCAGCATGTTATAGCCTTCGGCCTGGCGCAGTGAGTTGTTAGCAACCCATAGTTGGCCTATGATTTCGGACACGCTCAGGTTGCGATTAAATCCCTGTCGCCCCGTGCTGCAAAATGTGCATTCAAGTGCGCAGCCAACCTGGCTGGAAATACACAATGTGCCACGGTCATCTTCGGGGATAAACACGGTTTCTACGCTATTGGCAGTCCCGTCTTTAAGGTTGTTGGTGCCAATCAGCCATTTACGTGTGCCGTCGTCGGATACTTGTTCCAACTGCACATCGGGTAGTTTGAATTCGGCTTCCTGGCGTAATTTTTCGCGCAGGACTTTGGCAATATCCGTCATCTGGTCGAGGTCCAGGACCCCGAAGTGATGCATCCAGCGCATCAGTTGCTTGGCGCGGAAAGGCTTCTCGCCGATACTGGTAAAGTAATCGGCGAGTTGCGGCTGGTTTAAGTTCAGTAGATTAACCAAAGTTCCATTTCTCATCTTCTCAATCATTTAAGCCTCTGAATGAGACAAGGTGTGCTAAAAAATGATGACGACGCATACATTCTAGTATGTAAGGAAATCATTTTTAGCAGGCAACCCCGTATCATGACGAAGCTTCAATGATTAACCAAAGAAGTATTTGATTTCGATCGCTGCATTTTCCAGGCTGTCAGAACCATGCACAGCGTTAGCGTCAATGCTTTCAGCGAAGTCAGCACGGATAGTGCCTGGCGCTGCATCTTTAGGGTTAGTAGCACCCATCAGGTCGCGGTGTTTCAATACTGCATTTTCACCCTCAAGCGCCTGGATGATCACAGGACCGGAGATCATGAATTTGACCAGGTCGTTGAAGAAAGGACGCTCTTTGTGCACAGCATAAAAGCCTTCAGCTTCAGCTTGTGTCAGTTGCGTGAATTTAGCAGCCACGATTTTCAAACCGGCGTTTTCAAAACGGGTATAGATTTGACCGATCACGTTTTTTGCAACAGCGTCTGGTTTGATAATGCTAAGTGTGCGCTCTAAAGCCATGAAAACTCCAATGTGTAGTTAATTAACAAGAAAAATCAAACGGCTATTCTACTATTTTTAACGTGATAGATAAACCTTGATTGCTGATTGTTTGTGCATTGGTTGTTGATGCGTTGCTTGCTCATCGCCAGTGTGTATACTTTTAATAGCTCAAATAACACGTATAACCTGCTTTATTTTTTCTATCCATCCCGTATAGATGTTTGTATGATGTGATGGTTTTCAACGATGGCGTTGGATTTTTCAACTTGGACGAGAGATCTTTCCATACATGATAAATACAGAACAGAGTATGCATGCTTGCCCGGCCTGTGGCTTGCTATGTGACGATATTTCGACAGATGCAATTGCCAGGCAGCAGTTTTCGTGTGGTAAAGCAGCAAAATTTTACGCCCGCAAGACCGGGCCTGCCCAACCACAGGTTAACGGAAAGCCAGCTTCGCTTACTGATGCCGTCGCTGCCGCAGCAGGTTTATTACGTGAAGCCAAATCACCTTTAATCGCCGGCAGCAGCACGGATGTGCATGGCGCACGTGCCTTAGTCAGTCTGGCCAATCAAAACGGTGCAGCCATGACGCACCTGAATTCAGCCAGTACGTTACGCAATATGAAAGTGCTGCAACATCGCGGCTGGCAAACCACTACCCTTACCGAAGTGCGCAACCGTGCAGATGTGATTTTGATGATAGGCACTGATGTAATCACACACAATGCGCGTTTTTTTGAGCGTGTAGTGTGGGTCGATGAAGCCATGTTTACCGAGCCAGCCGAGCGCCAGATTATTTATCTGGGTGGTGATAAATTAAAAACGCAGTCAGGTACTTCACCCGATGGCCGTGCGCCACAAGTCATTGACTGTCCATCCGAGCAATTGCCGCAAGTGGTGTCTGCCTTGCGCGCGTTGGTGATGAATAAGCCGGTGGCGGGTGAAACTGTGGCTAGAGTTGCAGTCAGCACCTTGCAGGCGCTGGCAGACACCCTGAAAGCAGCCAAATATGCCACCCTGGTCTGGGTATCCAAAGACCTGCATTACGAGCATGCTGAGTTAACCATCGAAAATATTACCGAAACCGTCGTTGCACTAAATCAGAAATCGCGTGCCATGGGCTTGTCTCTGGGTGGCAGCGATGGCGACACCAGCGTCAATTACGCACATACCTGGCTGAATGGCGTGATTATTGATGCGCCAAACTGGCAGGATCATGATGCCGTGGTGTGGGTGAATAGTTACAGCCCTGAGGCGATGCCGCCTGCTGAAGTCTCACCTGTGATTGTCCTCGGTGCCGCTGATAGCCAGTTCGCAACGCCACCAGCCGTGTTTATCCCGGTCGCCACGCCGGGGCTGGATACCGGCGGCCAACAATTCCGCGTCGATGGCTCGGTGACTTTGCCACTGACAGCGGCAAAACCTTCCGACGTACCTACCTTATCGCATGTCGTTGCATTGATAGAAAAAGCCATAGCAAGTGAAGGGAAAGCGGCATGATTACCTTACTCAAAAATGCCAGGGTGATTGACCCTGCCCACAATAAAGATGGCGTGCTGGAAGATATTTACATCCGTGACGGCCGAATTATCGCCAAACCGGCCGAGACTGAAACAATCGACCAGGCGCATGAATTGAACGGCAAGATTGTGATGGCCGGTGCCATTGATATGCATAGCCATATCGGCGGCGGCAAAGTCAATATCGCACGCATGCTGCTACCTGAGTACCAGGATATGCGCCGCTTGCAGGAGCCTGAAGCGCATATATGCGGTGCGAATTGCAGCCACCACGCGACGCCGAATACCACCGATACCGGCATGCGCTATATCGAAATGGGTTATACCGCAGCGTTTGAGCCGGCAATTCTGGCAGTCAATGCCCGCCAGGCACACATGGAAATGGGTGATACGCCCATGATCGATAAAGGTGGCTACGCCATGCTGGGTAACGATGATTACCTGCTACGCCTGTTAAGCCAGAATGCAGATCAGAAAACCATTAATGACTATGTCGCCTGGACTTTGCACGCGACACAAACCATAGGTATCAAAGTCGTCAATCCCGGTGGTATCTCCGCATTTAAATTTAACGAACGCCGCCAGGATTTAGATCAGCAACATAGCCATTATCACATCACGCCACGCCGTATTTTGCAGGCCTTAAGCCGTGCCGTGAATGACCTCGGCATCGCAAAGCCGTTGCATGTGCACTGTAACAATCTGGGCGTAGCAGGTAATTTCCAGACCACACTGGATACCATGGGTGCCAGCGATGGCGTGCCTATGCATCTGACGCATATCCAGTTCCATAGTTACGGTACCGAAGGTGACAAGAAGTTTTCTTCCGCCGCGGCCAATATTGCAGAAGCAATCAACAAAAATAAACATATCACTGCCGATGTCGGCCAGATATTGTTTGGCCAGACGGTGACTGCTTCCGGCGATAACATGATGCAGCATCTGAACGCCAAAGTCGCCAACCCGAAAAAATCGGTGATCATGGATATTGAATGTGATGCCGGTTGCGGCGTGGTGCCATTCAAATACCGTGACGAAAATTACGTCAATGCCTTGCAGTGGGCGATAGGCCTGGAGATTTTCTTAAGTGTAGAAGACCCATGGCGTATATTCCTGACCACTGATCACCCTAACGGTGCACCGTTTACCAGTTACCCGCATTTGATCCGTTTGCTGATGGACCGGTCCTTCCGCAATGACGCGTTTGACAAGCTGAACCTGGACGCGCAAGCCATGAGTAACCTCAAGGCGCTGGACAGGGAATACAGCCTGTATGAAATCGCCACCATGACGCGCGCGGCACCTGCCAAACTGATAGGCTTGCTGGATCGTGGTCACTTAGGTATAGGTGCTGCGGCTGATATTACCGTCTACACCGAGCAGCCCGACAAGGAAGCCATGTTCGCCAAGCCCGACCTGGTATTCAAGGATGGCGAACTGGTGGTGAAAGAAGGGAAAGTCATTAAAGTGGTATGGGGTGCTACCCATACCGCCAAGCCTGCATTTGATTTAGGCGTGGAAAAAGACATCAAGCAGTATTTCGATCGCTACCACACCATCCAGATGCAACACTTTAAAATCAGTAATGACCATATTGCGGAAGATGGCCGCAACCATGTCATTAATCATGTGCAGGGGGCATGATGATTATTAACGACGTAGAAATAGACGACACCTTTGCTGAAGCCTTCAATATGCGCGCCACGCGCGTACTGATTACCGCGCAGAACTTGCGCTGGGCTTATAACGCAGCCAATGCCATGACCGGTTTTGCCACCAGCGTGATTGGCTGTGGCGTAGAGGCAGGCATAGAGCGTGAACTCACTGAAGACGAAACCCCTGATGGCCGTCCCGGTGTGAGCGTGCTGCTGTTTGCCATGGGCAGCAAAGTACTGATGCAGCAGCTGGAAACCCGCATGGGACAATGTATCCTGACTTGTCCGACTGCCGCAGCATTTGCCGGTATCGAATCGGAGGATATGATCAGCCTCGGTAAACATCTGCGCTTTTTTGGCGATGGCAACCAGATATCGAAGCAGATTCCGAATGCCGACGGCAAACTGAAACGCTATTGGCGTATTCCAGTGATGGATGGTGAGTTCCTGACCGAAGAAACCACCGGTATGGTGCGCGCGATTGGTGGCGGTAATTTCCTGGTACTGGGTACCAGCCAGGCACAAGTGCTGACAGCCTGCGAAGCGGCGATTGATGCCATGCGCAAGTTCCCGAATGTGATCATGCCGTTCCCTGGCGGTGTGGTGCGTTCCGGCTCCAAGGTCGGTAGCAAATACCCGAAAATGTTTGCCAGTACCAACGACGCGTTTTGCCCGACCCTGAAAGGCGCGGTCAAGAGTGAGCTGGACCCGCGGGTGGAAAGCGTGATGGAAATCGTGGTGAACGGGCTGGCATTTGAAGATATAGCGCTATCAATGAAGGCTGGCATTGAGGCCGCATGTGGACTTGGTAAAGAGAATGGCATTCTGCGTATTTCTGCCGGTAACTACGGCGGAAAACTGGGACCACATCACTTTAAGTTGCGTCCGATTTTAAGCGGGGAGGTCGCATGAGTATCATTACACTGACAGCCAAGCCTGTTACACGTAGCATTGATTGCCGCAACTTGTCACCACAGTCCCTGCAAGCAAAAACGGTTGCCGAGATTGCTGCCATTAAACTGGCAAAAAACCTGACAGCTGGCGACGTATTTGATATCAGTATAGATAGTGACGAATCCGTGCAAGTTATTTTTAAGAACACCAATGCTAGCCACTCCTATATTGGTTTCGGCATGACGCTGGGCCAGGTGATTGTAGAGCAGGATGCGGGTGATTTCTTGGGCGCACAACTGCAGCAGGGCGTGCTGATCTGTAAAGGCAATGCCGGTGCGCGCGCAGGCGACCGTATGCGTCGCGGCATGCTGCTGATCGAAGGCAATGCAGGGGATTATTGTGCATCTGATATGATGGCTGGCACGCTCGGAGTTCTAGGGACAACTGGCGCTTATTTGGGTTATGGCATGAAACGAGGCACCTTATTGCTGGAAAAAGCGCCAGCAGCACAAGCCACCTGGATCGATTGCGGCCCGCATAAATTGCCGTTCCTGAATATCCTGTATAAATCGTTTAAATTACTCGATAGCCGGTTTGCCGAGATTTCCAGCCTGCGTGTGCAACGCTGGATGGGAGATATGGGCGGCCTGGGCAAGGCAGAAATATTAGTGCTTCTATAATCTTTTGATTTGGATCAATATTTTATCAAACGGGCATCATGCCCGTTTGTTTTTTGCATATTTGTCTTTTTCATTCAGCGGCTTAGGGTGGTAAAATGCCACTCTTTGCAATCATGCTATTCCCCAAATGAGTCAATACCTCACCGCCGCGCTGTATAAATTCGTCACGCTGGATAACTACAAAGACTTGCAGCAGCCTATCCTTGAACAATGCCTGATGCTAGGCATTAAAGGTACCTTGTTGCTGGCGAATGAAGGGATCAACGGGACAATTGCCGGAAAGCCGGAAGATGTCCGCGCCATCTTGGCCTATTTGCGTAGCGACCCACGCCTGGCTGAACTGGAATATAAGGAGTCCTGGGCAGGTAGTCATCCGTTTTACCGCATGAAGGTCAAGCTTAAAAAAGAAATCGTCACCATGGGCGTGCAGGGCGTAGACCCGAATGACGTGGTGGGTACTTACGTGAAGCCGGAAGACTGGAATGCGCTGATCTCTGACCCGGATGTGATTTTGCTGGATACGCGTAACGATTACGAAGTGCATATCGGCACTTTCAAAGGCGCGGTGGACCCCCAAACCACTACTTTCCGTGAGTTTCCCAAATACGTAGCCGACAACCTAGATAACACCAGGCACAAAAAGGTAGCCATGTTTTGCACTGGCGGTATCCGCTGTGAAAAAGCTTCTTCTTTTATGAAGCAGCAGGGCTTTGAAGAGGTGTACCACTTGCAGGGCGGTATTCTCAAGTATCTTGAAACCGTGCCTAAAGAAGAAAGCCTGTGGGAAGGCGATTGCTTTGTATTTGACCAGCGTGTGGCTGTGAAACACGGGCTGGAAGTCGGTGACCATCACCAATGCTATGCCTGCCGCATGCCATTGACCCATGAAGAAATGCAAAACGAACAATATGAGGCCGGTATTTCGTGCCCTTATTGTTACGATAAGTTATCTGCTGAAAAAAGGGATTCCCTGCGCGAACGACAAAAACAGGTCAAACTGGCCAAGGCGCGCGGGCAAAGCCATATTGGCGATGGCAAACATAAGTAAACGCATTGCCAGAGCCATATTGCATTCGTAATCATATACAAAATAAGCGTGTTTTACAGGCGACCGCACTGACAATGCTTGATTACAAGGCTGTTTAGTTTGCTCGATTTTCATTTGCATGAAAGAAAATTGGTGTAAATGGATGTGATTATGTCTATACTTTTATTAAATAGATAGACCAATGTCCAAGCGCTCGTATTAAGGAGACTGCAGTGAAATGCCCTGCAATATTAGCCAATGAACAAGAGCGGCTAGCAGCTTTATATGAACACGGATTTGACGATGAAGGGCTGGTCCCTAGCTTAGACCCGATTGTGCAAATTGCTGCCCGGATGTTTGATATGCCGGTGGCTGCGGTGAATATGATAGGCAGTGACCATGTGTTTTTCGCAGCTGCTGTGGGTGTTGGCGAAACTGATATGAGGCGGGATGTGTCTTTTTGCGCGCATGCGATCAATCAGGTGCAGATCATGGTGGTGCCTGATACCACGTTGGATGAGCGCTTTCACGATAATCCGCTGGTGACTGGCGATGCCAATGTGCGATTTTATGCCGGTGTTCCGCTGCGCTCGCCAGGCGGGCTTTCCCTCGGTGCCTTGTGTGTGATAGATAACAAGCCCCGGTTAAACTTTTCCGAAGAAGATCAACGACGCTTGCGCGAATTGGCGCATATCGTGTCAGACCGTCTCGAACTGCGCCGCATAGAAACCTCCAGTAACCGCCATCGCCCGACTTTTGAGAAATATGCCGGTAATTCAACCACACCGGTGGTCTGGTTTGATGAACACTTGCAAATCATTGCCTGGAACGCTGCCGCAGCAATGTCTCATGGATATACCCTCTCAGAAGGCGTTGGCCAGTCAGTCGAGATACTGGTGCCTGAACGTGATCGCTCCATTCTGCGTGAAACCATAGACAAAGCCATCGCAGCCGATACGCTGGGTCATCTGGATACTTTTTCCGAAATATCCGGCTTGCGTAAAGATGGCACCCGTTTTCTGCTCGGTTTTTCTCTATTTGCCTGGAAAGAGTCCGGCAAGATGCGGTTTGAGGCCATCCTCAAAGACATTACCGAACAACGTATGGAAGAAGCCGAACTGCGCCAGCGGGCGAATGTGGATTTGCTCACTGGCCTGGCAAACCGCGCACGGTTCTACCGCGTGGTAGAAGATACCTTGACAGTGCCCAAGCCGGCTGCCGTATTTATGATTGATCTTGATGGTTTCAAGGATGTGAACGACACCCTGGGACATACGCTAGGGGATGCTGTGCTCAAGCAGGTGGCTGTGCAAATGCTACGCCTGGTCAATTTACCAGGACTGGCAGCGCGTATCGGTGGTGACGAGTTTGCCATTATTGTGCCGAATATCCTCAGCCCTGAAGTTGCCATGGAGTTTGCTGAAAAAATCATTCAGAAAATTGCCATGCCTATCCTGATTGATGGGCATGAAGTGCGCGTCTCTGCCAGTTGTGGCGTCGCATTAGCTCCGCTCCATGCACAGGAAGCACTGGAACTGGTCAGCGATGCCGACCTTGCCTTGTTCAAGGCTAAAATGTCCGGGCGTGGCAGAGTGTTCCTGTTTACGCCTGCGCTGCGCATGGAAGCAGTTGCGCGCCGCCTGTATGCCATGGAATTACACCGGGCCGTGGATCAGGGTGAGTTCCTGCTGTATTACCAGCCGCAGGTGAATTTAAGTACTGGCGCGGTGATCGGTGCAGAGGCCTTGTTGCGTTGGCATCACCCTAAACGGGGCGTGTTAACGCCTATTTCATTTTTACCCGCGCTTGAAGGCGGGCCCCTGGCGGCCATTGTGGGTTCCTGGATTCTGGATGAAGCCTGTGCGCAGGCCGCTTACTGGCGGCGAAACGGTGCCAGCAACTTCCGCATAGGTGTCAACCTGTTTGAAGCGCAATTCCACGTGGGCAACCTGGTGCAAGAAGTCATGGATGTGCTTAAGCGGCATGGCTTGCCTTCTGAAGCCCTGGAACTGGAGATTACCGAAAACATCGCCCTGGATAGTGATGAAGTGGTGCTGGAAGCGCTGCGCAAACTCAAACTTTACGGTGTAGGCATTGCCTTTGATGACTTCGGCACTGGTTACGCCTCGCTCAGTTTGCTTAAAACCTATCCACTCACGCGTATCAAGATAGACCGCTCATTTGTACATGGCATGCTGGAACATAAGCAGGATGACTCTGTGGTTTGTGCCACGCTCGATATTGCGCATGGCTTTGACCTGCAGACGATTGCAGAGGGCATCGAAACAAAAAGCCAACACAACTATCTAAAAGAGAAGCAGTGTGAAGAAGGGCAGGGCAGCCTGTTCGGCAAGCCTATGCCCGCCATGCAGTTTGCCAGTTTAATCGGCATCCGGAATGTGCCATCAGCGGCGTGATAGGTTTTGTAAAGAAGGTAGCTAAATCACATCCAGCGGGCTTGCCACCCCGCGTCCGCCCGTATTGACCACCTGCGTGTAAATCATAGTGGTACTCACATCCGCATGCCCGAGTAACTGCTGCACCGTATGCACATCCTGCCCACCCTGTAATAAATGTGTGGCAAAGCTATGCCGCAATGTATTCGGTGAAACTTCCTTCTTGATATCTGCCTGTTTCGCGACTTTTTTGACCGCACGTTGTACGGTTTTCTCATCCGCATGGTGGCGATATACCGCGCCGGTTTGCTGGTCTACGGAAAGCTTGGTGGATGGAAATGCATACTGCCAAATGAGTTCTTTGCCAGCTTCAGGATATTTCTTAACCAGGCCCAGAGGCATTCTTGCTTCACCAAATCCTTTGGCTAGATCCTCCACATGCAATAATTCCACTTCTTGAAAGTGCGCTTTTAAAGATTCAACCAAACTGGCTGGCAATAAAGTGATACGATTTTTATAGCCGCTGGTATCACGTACCAAAATCTCCAACCTGTCAAAATGAATATCCGCGATCCGTAAGCGCAAGCATTCCATCACTCGCAAACCACTCCCATACAGCAAGCTTACCATCAACCACATCGTGCCATCCAGGCGCGACAGGAGGGCTTGCACCTCATGCTTGGTCAATACTACAGGCAGGCGCTTATCCGTTTTCACTCTGGTCAGGTTCTCCATGGCAGCTAGCTCCCGCTGCAGAACTTCTTTATACAAAAACAGCAGCGCGCTTTTGGCCTGGCTTTGCGTACTGGCCGATACCTTTTTCTCAATAGCCAAATGGTTCAAATAGGCTTCAATTTCTTCACTACCCATCTCACGAGGGTGGCGCTTGTCATGAAAGGTGATAAAGCGTTTAATCCACTGGATATAAGATTCTTCAGTGCGTTTGCTATATTGAAGCGCGTTAAGACGCTCAATAATACTGGGGAATAGTTTGGGCTGAGTCAATTTATAAGGCGCACTATCCATTTTTAAACTCCATATTACAGGTGCACTAAAATTTATTTATAGACTGAATTAAATGAATTAAAGCACAAGTTTTTAAATAATAGTAGATTGGATAAATAAAACTTAAAACTAGTATCTTCAGAACTTGTCGCCAGAAGCATTGGTCAAGACAGGAAAGGCTATTGCCTGTATCTGCTACACAATGGTATTGGAATGAACGCTAAGCTGAATTATGGCTTGTATTCAGCGACTTTAAAGATACGAAAATAAACTTATACGGATTGAGAAAAAATGGCTGCTAAAAACACGATTTGTCTTTGGTTCGACGGCGATGCGTACGAAGCTGCAAAGTTTTATGCTGCTACATTCCCAGACAGTGCTGTTGGAACTGTGCATTATGCGCCTGGTGATTATCCCTCGGGAAAGCAAGGCGATGAGTTGACTGTTGAATTCACTGTCATGGGGATTCCTTGCCTTGGTTTAAATGGCGGCCCGACCTTTAAGCATAATGAGGCATTCTCGTTCCAGGTGGCGACCGGTGATCAGGCTGAAACTGATCGCTTATGGCATGCGATTGTGGATAATGGCGGAGAAGAAAGTGACTGTGGCTGGTGTAAGGACAAGTGGGGGATTTCGTGGCAAATCACGCCACGTTCGTTAGTGGCCGCGATTACCGACCCAGATTCAGCGGTAGCCAAGCGCGCTTTCGAGGCGATGATGAAGATGAAGAAAATTGATATTGCAATCATTGAAGCGGCAAGGCGCGGTTGAGATGCCCTTGATAATATTTGCCAGAGGCAGCATGCTGGTGCGATAGCCATTCGAATCTTTATAGGTTCGTGCGGTTTTATTAAGAGTAGACGTTTCACCCTTCAGCCCGTACTATAAAGATAAAAGTTAAATAATGTTGGCGAGGTTAATGTGGCTATTCAATTTTTACCTATCATCAAGGCCTTGGCGCCTTATATCGCGCAGGTAGCCACTTCGGCTGTTCCTGCATTCACTTACAAACCTGAAGCTGCTGCTAAGGCAGATCCGCTGTTGGTCAAGCAGATCGAAGAGCTTCAGGCTGCCGCTGTGCAAAATGCAGAATCTATCCATGTGCTGGCAGAAAAAATGCAGCAGGCGATCCAGCAAATTGAAGCGGCGGCGAAAGTGGCAAACAAACAGGTAGCCGCTTATAAAACCATGCTGTTTGTTTCTTTTGGTTTGTCTATCGCTGCCATTTCAACATGCGTATATATTTTGACCAAATAAATAAGTCATGAAACCCTCAATTGCAATGATTACGCTAGGGGTAGATAACCTTGAAGCTTCACTCAAGTTTTATCGCGATGGCATGGGGTTAGCGACGGAAGGGATCATGGGAACAGAGTTTGTACATGGTGCCGTGGTGTTTTTTGAGTTGAAAGGTGGCTTGAAACTGGCAATCTGGCCGCGCATCAGCCTAGCGCATGACACAAAGCTCCAAGTTTCACCTTCAAGCCCGACCAGCTTTGCCATTGCCCACAACGTCGGCTCCAAAGCTGAGGTTGATGAAGTGATGGAACAAGCAAGGAAAAGCGGGGCAACCATCACCAAGCCTGCACAGGATACTTTCTGGGGCGGCTATGGTGGCTACTTTCAAGACCCGGATGGACATCTCTGGGAAGTGGTTTGGAATCCTGATTGGCAGATTGAAGGTTAAATTCCCAGGAGCCACCTGTGGTATTTAGCTCACATGAAGAATATATCAAAAGCTTGAGTCCTGAGATTCAGGCTTAATACTTTCTATCCGGGAGAAAGTCGAAACCTTGCTACCGGAAGCAATGCGATGTATCAGTTATCAAATGCCTGCATTCCGCGCCAATCAACATGTCTTTTTCTATTTCGCAGCATTCACGAAACACATCGGTATCTATCCGCCTGTCACCAAGGATTTAGCATTAATCAATGTACTGCAACCATACCGTGGCAAAAAAGGTAATTTATCCTTTCCGCTCGATCAGCCATTACCACTGGAGTTGATACGGCAGGTAGCCATGGCTTTGTACCTTGAATATGAGGCGGGTACACGCAAGCGGCAAGCTTGATTTATACTTGAGTCATACAAATAATCACTAGATCGGCTTCCCTCATCATGACAAACCTGAAAGTTACGGAAATAAAAGCATTCGTTCCGTCCAAAGACTTTGAATTATCCAAACAGTTTTATCAGGACATAGGCTTTACCATGGCGTCAGAGGGTGGCGGTATTGCTTACTTCCACTTTGGGAATTCGAGTTTTTTACTACAAAATTTCTGTGCCGAGGGTTTTGCCGAGAACTTCATGATGCATCTGCTGGTTGAAGATGTAGACGCATGGTGGCAGAAAGTAGAGGAAAGCGGTGTGGTCAATAAATATGGCGTCAAACTGTGGCCAATAGAGCTACAAACCTGGAAAATGCGGGACTTTTGCATCACAGACCCCTCCGGCGTACTGTGGCGCATTGGTCAGAATGTTAATTAAGCGAGTCACGATATGATCACTGACTGGTTTTTCTGGGCAGCGCTTTCAGCCTGCTTTGCAGCCATCACAGCAATTTTTGCTAAAATCGGTATCACCGGCGTTGACTCTGATTTCGCCACTTTAATCCGCACGTTGGTGATCACCGCTGTGCTTGCACCCTTTGTCTGGTTTGCGGGCAAATGGAGCAATCCGTTAACCATGCCGGCGCGCTCATTATTATTCATAGGTTTATCGGCCGTTGCGACAGGCGCATCCTGGATATGTTACTTCCGTGCGCTGCAGTTAGGCGAAGCCTCGAAAGTGGCGCCTGTAGATAAATTCAGTTTAGTGTTGGTGGCCTTATTTGCTTTTGTGTTTTTAGGCGAGCGGCTCTCCGCGCGTGAATGGCTGGGTGTTGCCCTGGTAGCAGCTGGCGTACTGGTATTGGCGATCAAGCGTTAAGCCAGGCGAATATTTGAGAAGAAAAAAATGGCAGATATTATTCACAGAGCTGGCATAAAGGCACCTGTTGCGAAAGTCTACGCAGCGTTGGCTACTATTGACGGTGTGGCTGGCTGGTGGTCCAGGGAGGCCAGCGGTGTTTCAAGCCCAGGCGATGTCATAGAGCTGATTTTCAAAACGCCCGCCGGTGAAGTTCTCGGTGTAATTAAATTTGAAGTGACCAGCCTGATCCCGGATAAACAGGTTATTTGGCGTTTTGTCTCAGGGCCGGAAGAGTGGGTCGGTACGCATGCCAGTTTTGATCTTTACCAGGATGGTGATTACGCCATTGTGCTTTTCGCACACAGGGATTGGGCTGAGCCGGCGGAGTTTATGGCACATTGCAGTACAAAATGGGCAACCTTCCTCATGAGTTTAAAAGCACTGGTTGAAACTGGCCAGGGACGTCCCTCGCCGGTGGATGTCAAGATTGATAACTGGAATTAGCCAGCTCAAGGTGTAACGGATTACGATATGTTGCGTGCGTTAATTTATGGACTAACCATTTTGCATCTGGGGCCGGGTTTTGCGTTTGCAGTAGTGGCATTTGGTTGTGACACTCTCGATCCCGCATTGGGCGCTATCTGTCAGCAAGACACCTTTACTTTGTTTATTCAATTGACCTTGGCGGCATGGGCTGTAATGATGGGGGTTTTATTGCTAAAAATAATCATTACAAATTACATGAATAAAAAATAATATTTAATTGATTATTATAATTAATTTAAAATTTATATAATCGTTTTATAAACTTTTTTCTGTGCTTGCGACTCGTATGTAAGTATAAGAATGGAGAACCTTGTTTTGTTTTATCAACCTCATCTATTGTCAATCCGACCACTTTTAAAATCCATATTATTTACCCTATGTTGGCTAATACTCAGCTGGAATATGCTTACACCTGATGTGCAGGCTGGTGATGATGTGGTGCCAAGATTACTACTATCCGGCAGTGAAGCTGCACAAGCGGATAAAGATGCAAACAAAGCGCCTGAGCCCCCAAGAATCAGTTCGGTGTTTGGCACACAACCCCTCAAAGTTTATAAGCTGCCTTTTGAAGACCAATATCCAAGTGGGCCGTTTGAGCGGCTGGATAAGCATTTATTTTTGTTTAT
>DATHWT010000196.1:0-5514 GCA_035460345.1 Methylophilus sp.
AGGCGCGCAGATTGATAACCTGACCAAATCGGTGCATGCGCGGGCACAAGGTATAGCCACTGACGATGCGCGTTTCCCCGAAGATGGCTACCGTGGTGAATATATCGCCGACATCGCCAAGGCTTATTTAGCCAAAGAAACGGTAACTGCCGACGATATGGCGGTCACTGCGAGTGGCGATCTTAATGATGCCGAATCTATCCGCAAATTTGCCGTGGCTTATTTGCGTCATGAGCAAGATCTGGACTTGCAAGCCTTCCAGATCAAATTTGATGTTTTCTCGCTGGAAAGCGCTTTGTACACCGAAGGCAAAGTAGACAACGCCGTGCAAGCCCTGATTAGCAGTGGCCATACCTACGAGCAGGATGACGCGCTGTGGCTGCGCACCACCGATTTCGGCGATGACAAAGACCGTGTCATGCGTAAAAAAGAGGGCGGTTATACCTATTTTGTGCCCGATGTCGCTTATCACCGTGAAAAATGGAATCGTGGTTTCAAGCGCGTGATCAACGAGCAGGGTGCCGATCACCACAGCACCATCACCCGCGTACGCGCTGGCTTGCAGGCGCTTAACACCGGCATTCCACAAGGCTGGCCGGAATATGTGCTGCACCAGATGGTGACAGTCATGCGCGGTGGCGAAGAAGTAAAACTCTCGAAACGGGCCGGCAGTTATGTCACTTTGCGTGACCTGATTGAAGAGGTCGGCTGTGATGCAACGCGTTATTTCTTGGCTGCACGTAGTGCAGATTCCCAACTGGTGTTTGATATTGACCTGGCCCGTGCGCAAACCAATGACAACCCGGTTTACTACATTCAATATGCGCATGCGCGTATTTGCAGTGTGCTCAACCAATGGGGTGGCGATAGCACCAGCCTGGCTGATGCTGACCTTTCACCGCTGGCATCTGCGGCAGAAACCGCACTCATGCAGGCACTTAGCCAGTATCCGGAAGTAGTCAGCACCGCTTGCCAGGCATTGGCGCCGCATATGGTCGCCAATTACCTGAAAGAGCTAGCCAGTGCCTTGCATAGTTATTACAATGACACCAAATTTTTGGTGGATGACGCACAGATCAAACAGGCCCGCCTGGCGCTGATCACCGCAACACGCACGGTACTGCGCAACGGTTTGCAAATGCTGGGCGTGAGTGCACCGGAAAAAATGTAAGCGTATTTAATGCGTTAGAACATGCGCTGTCGCATAACGAGTTAGAAATACCTCACAGAAATGAATGGTTAAACACTACACATGAGTCGCGATTACAAACCCTCTCAAACAAAAGCCAAAGCTAAAAGCAGTGGCAGCTCGTTTTTTAACGGCCTGCTGGTAGGGCTTTTTTTGGGCGTCGCCCTGACAGTGGCCCTGATCATTTACATCAAAGGCGACCATAGCCCGTTCTCCAGCGCCTTCAAAAAAGACGAAGGCCAGCAGGAATTACCGATTAAAAATACGGTGACGGAAGAGGAAGTCAAACCTGGCAGCGCGGCGATTGAAGACCCGAACAAGTTTGATTTCTACACTATCCTGCCGGATACCGAGAGCAAAATCAGTGAAGAACAGGTGAAGAAGAACCCCACCATCAAGCAGGAAAGCTACTTTGTGCAGGTGGGTGCCTTTGCTAAAGAAGATGATGCTAACAACCTGAAAACACGCTTGGCTTTAGTGGGTTTTGAGGCGTTTGTGCAAACGGCGGATATTCCTAACAAGGGCACCATGCACCGTGTACGTATAGGCCCGCTGCGCGATCTGGCCAAGATCAGTAAAATCAGCCATGACCTGGAAACCAATGGCTTCCAGGCCAATCTGATCAAAGTTAATATCGAGTCCTCTGCACATTAGAAAGCAATTTAACCTTGGGCTGTGTCATCGCGGTGTCACCCGGCTACGTTAAATCATCAGTTTGCAAATTATCGATTACGTTGAACACCAATTTCCCTCGAACAAGGAAGCTAATTTTATGAAAAAAATGTTGTTGAGTTTGATGCTGCTGGCCGGACTGACCTCCACTGCGGCCTGGGCAGATCCACAAGCAGGTGTACAGTTTGACCAGGTCACGCAACAAATTGCTACCGACCAGCCTGCCAAAATCGAAGTCATGGAAATCTTCTGGTATGGCTGTCCGCATTGCTATCATATGGAACAGCCATTGGAAGCTTGGGTGAAGAAATTACCAGCCGACGTTTATTTCAAACGTGTACCGGCCTTACCAAACGCAGGTTGGGCGCCAATGGCTAAAACCTACTATGCTATGCAGGAACTGGGCGTACTGGACAAATTGCACAGCCAGCTGTTTGACGCGATTCACAAAAGCAAGACATTGAACCCGGCGGATGAAGCAGCGGCGATTGACTGGGTGATTAAACAAGGTGGCCTGGACAAGATTAAAGTTGAAAAAGCATTCAAGTCATTTGCCACGACCATGCAGATGAACAAAGCCATGCAAACCTTCAAGTCATCGGGTGCCACAGGTGTGCCTAGCCTGATTATCGATGGCAAGTATATTACCGGTAGCTCCATGGCCGGTGGCAACGACGCGGCCCTGCAAACAGCCGATTTTATTATTAACAATGTGCGCAAAGACAAAGCCAGCGGTAAGAAATAAACCTGACACAGAAACAAAAAGCCCTGCAGTTGCAGGGCTTTTTTTACGACTTCAACCAGCGTCCAATCCAGGTTTCGGGCATCTCGGTGCCAGTGACGATGTAATGCAAAGTTTTGATGTCATGCATGACATATCGCTGTATGGATTTCGCCTGATCCATACCACAACATAACACGCTGTCTCCCATCTGTAACGGGGTAGAAAGCTCCGGCAGCATGGATTTCTCTTCACCTCGCACCAGCATTAATGGCACCACCGGCATTTCGTGCCTATCTCCGGATGGGCTGGTGACCAGGTGTTTAAGAGTTGGCTGCAAGCCCTGCTGCATTAATGAACAGACAGCAAAAGCCATCTCGCCCTCAATCATGATATCCCAGGTATCCGGCACCTGCTCACCCAGTTTAGACACTAGTTGCGCAATGACCGCATTCGCCCAGGCATTGCTTTGATGCCTGGCATTCGCCAGGAATTCCGCCAGCATGGGCGACACCATATAGGACAAGCAAGTATGTGCAATCACATCGCTGGGTTGCATGGTGATATCGGCGTTAAAGTGATCAAACAGCGGATCGTTATGGCGCTTGTTTTTGCGGATAATCACAAACAGTTCCGGATTAACCTCCTGCGCGGTCATCACAATCGCCAGGTTGTTAATATCATTGTCGGTGCCTGCCACAATGCCTATCGCCTGCTCTATCCCAGCTTGTTGCAGTATATGCGACTCTACGCCGCTGCCGATAATACAATTCTCACATCGTGTCCCTTGCGGGTCTGCCTCAATAATGGTCACATCCATGGCGCCATTTTGCAGGCTGTTTACCACCGATTTGCCAAACCGGCCAAAGCCGCAGGCGATCCACTTGCCTTTGGGGATGGCTGCCGGTGGCGCAATCGCATCCCCCGGCGCCCTGGTCAGCCATTCATGTAACAGGTAGGTACCCAGTGCATTGAGCCGCATGGCCAAATGTTCACCAAAAATCTTGTAGGGATTAATAATACGGTCAGTGCCAAACGATGCCATATTGGCGGCCACCACGTCATTTTCCACCCTGGCCAGCACCGGCAGTTCCGGCTTGATCAGCTTAATCGCCACCGAAATTGCCAGGTTGGCATGGTCATCATCGGTAAGTGCTGCCACGCCCCGGCACATGGGGTTCTTGATGCCGGCAAACAACAACACTTCAGATAGTTTGGCATCAGCACACAAGTGCGGCACATAAAACTGGTAATCCGTCATTTCCAGTTCATTAATGCGTTCTGGCATGATTTCCAGCACCACCACGCGCAGCTCATTTCTATCCAGCGCCCGCACCAGTTCACTGCCGGTTTCACCATAACCGCAAATCAGGTAAAACGGCTCCCTCAGGTTACACACATCGCGCTGAAACCTGGCGGTTTTAATCGCCTGCTTGAGGGAAGCCTCCTGGAACAGGGCGATAATCGCCCCAATGGCGTAGAACCAGGCAATCACCGTGAAATAAATGGAGAATGTCATCCACATGCGCTGATGACCTGTGAACGGGTAGGGGATCTCGCCAAAGCCTATGGTGGTGGCGGTATAGCTCAGGATATAAAACGCGTCAAAAAAACTCAGGTGATAAGCCTGGCCGTGATCATCCGCCCCGGGGATCAGCACAAAACCGATCAGTGCGATGGCATAGCTGGTAATCACCATCAACAGCGGCGCGCGCATGCGCCGCAAAATCAGGAAAATGATCTGATTGAGGTTCATTGCTGGATTATCACTAGCGACGCAAAGTGACGGTTTCGTAAATCAGCAAAATCACCGAAGTCACATTGGCCAGGAAAGCGCCGCCGGAAAGCGACACAATGCCCACAATCACTTCCGGCTCCGTTGACTGCGTGCCAGCAGCGGTCCAGATAATGGCGGCGGCTATCAACTGCAAATCAGCGACCAGGCTGGTCGCCAGGTGAATAGCCCCAATCTGGGTGCGATCACCGAATTTCAGCACGGTCGCAATCAGGTTAACCACAATCGCGGCATACAGCTCATAATGCAGATGATGTTTGGGATTATCAATTTGCCCGACAAAAAAACCAAAATTGAGTGTCATGGCTAAAATAATAAAAAAGCCAAAGATCACTTTTTCCAGATTCATGATTGTTTCCCCATATTGTTTTATGGCATTCTAACCCAACCCCATTCTCCTGTAACTTTTATGCAACAAGCCACTCCCTCCCATCTTCGCATTGTTATCACCGGCGCCTCCAGCGGTATCGGCCAGGCATTGGCAAAGGCTTATGCCAGGCGTTATGGTGCGCACTGCACACTTGCATTGATCGCGCGCAACCAAGCTGCATTGACCACCCTGCAAAACGAAATTACTTCTAGGGATGGCAGCCAGGTTCATTGCTATGACGCTGATGTGCGAAATGTTGAGCGAATGCACGCGATTGCGAGCGAGTTTTTGGCAAATGTTGGCATTCCACATATCGTGATTGGCAATGCCGGGGTGAGTCGCGGGACGCTGACGGAATACCAGGAAGATATTCCAGCCTTCCAGGCCGTGTTTGATACCAACGTCATGGGACTGGTGCATACCTTTCAGCCATTTATTGCGGAGATGAAAAAGTCAGCAGGTCAGGGCGAGCCAGCGCAATTGGTAGGCATTGCCAGCGTGGCAGGGATACGCGGCTTGCCTGGCTCAGGCGCTTACAGTGCCAGCAAGGCAGCGGCGATCACCTACCTTGAAAGCCTGCGCGTTGAAATGCAGTTGCACAATATCCATGTCACTACCATCGCACCGGGTTATATCCGAACACCTATGACAGATATCAATAACTATTCCATGCCATTTCTGATGGATGCAGATGTGTTTGCCGATAAAGCTATTAATGCCATCACTGCCCATAAACGTTTTACTGTGATTCCCTGGCAAATGGGCAT
>DATHWT010000197.1:0-6710 GCA_035460345.1 Methylophilus sp.
TTGTTTGCGCTCGACTTCAATCTGGAACATCAGTTGCAGTCTATGAATCAGGTCAGGCAAGTAGAAGGGAATGTCTTCCAGGTCGATTTTGCCTTTTTCGATCTTGCTGATATCGAGCACGTCATTGATCAGCTTTTTCAGGCTATTGGCTGAGGCGCCAACCATTTTCAGCAATTCGGATTGTTTTTTGTCCAGTTTGGATTGCGCCAGTAATTCACTGGCGCCAATAATACCATTGAGCGGGGTACGCATTTCATGGCTGATATTTGAGAGGAAATTTGTTTTGGCCTCATTGGCTTCACCGGCCTGTTTGGTAGCTTTTTCCAGGCTGATCTGCAAACGCAAGGTATGTGGAGGAATCAGCAAGAGTGTCAGCAGGAAACCGTAAGCCAGATGCTGGTGCTGGTTCCAGTAAGGGTTCAGGTATAAGGTAATGCTGAACCCGATCAGGCTGAGTACATAGCAACCTTTGAAAAACTTGGTGCCGTAGCGCAGGCCATAGCCTATAATCAGCCACAGATAAATGCCGATAAACACGCCAGCCATGGCGCCGGAGATCATTTGCTCCAGCGAAGTGGCCGTGATGTCCATGACCATGGCGATCCATTGCCGCCGTTCATTTTTCCGCGGATTGCGCAAAATATTGAACAGCATCAGGAAGCCGCAACAAAGGTAAATCAGGCAGACGCCAACCGGTTGATAACCGCTGCCATTAAATAACAGGTAGAGTGTGATGAAACTGACAAAAGTCACTCGAATCAACGCCTGTTCAGTTTCATTGCTGACGGATTTGATTTCGGTTAACTTATATATTATTTGTCTGATTAAATCACGCATGCTTGATTGCGGCCGGAATTATGTCATATCGGGGCAGATGCCCATCGTCTGGTCATCTTATATGGATGTATAACGGACGATTCTTAAGATAACTTAAAGTTTAACAGGCTAAATTTGATAATCAAAGAAAGTTTACCTTTTAAGCGCCAAGCAGTGACACTTACTGCGAGATATGATAAAAAAGCCCATGCTTTGCTGATTTTTACCCCTCATTATGACTGACCCCACCGTCTCTACGCCCGATTGCGCGCCTCCCTCTTTCATCTCCCGCTGTCTTATGCGCACCAGGGCATTATTGCCAATCTCATTTTTTATAGGTGGATTTGTGTGGGATGCCATCACCATAGGCAAAAAAGTTGCCATGCTGGATATGGTAATTTTTGCCTTGTATTTACTGATGGCCGCCATTTTAATGCATCAACTGGCAGAACCTTCCTCAAGCGCCAGGCGTGTTGGTGAAAGGTTATTAGGCTGGCAGTGGGTGCAGAGCAGGATATCCAGCTGGGCAGTGCATGACTGGCCTTACTGGATACTGCAATTCCTTTTTGGCAGCGTGTTGAGCGCGTTGTTTATCCTCTACTTTAAAAGCTCCAGCTATGGCCTGGCCTGGGTGCTGACATTGCTATTAGGTGCGTTGCTGGTAGCGAACGAGTTCATGGAAAGTGAATACCGGCGTTTGAGTCTGTGCTGGAGCATGTTCGGTTTGTGTTCCATTTTATGGTGCAACTTTGCCTTCCCTTTCCTGTTTGGTAGCGTGCATGCCGCCTGGTTTTATTTGAGCACGTTGTTAGGCGCAACCATTACCTATGTCCTATATCAGCGCGCACCACGCCATGCCGGGCGCATCTGGCCAGTGTGGGCGATTGCAGGTCTGTTGATGGTGGCCTACAGGGCAGACATGATTCCGCCAGTGCCGTTGGTGAAGCAGGCTGTGGTGGTTGCTTATGATCTGGAAAAGTCGCCGCAGGGTTACTGGATGACGGTGGAAAAGTCGCCGTGGTGGAATTTCTGGCGCGTGGATAATGATCACTTTTACCTGGCACCGGGGCAGAAGCTGGTGTGTTTTTCATCGGTGTTCGCGCCACAAGGCTTGCATACCAAACTGGTGCATGACTGGCAGAGGAAAGTGGCAGGGCAGTGGGTCAGTGTCTCAACCCCGGGCTTTTCGCTGGCGGGTGGCAGGGATAACGGCTATCGCGGATATACCTATAAAAGCAATGTCGTTGCTGGTGAATGGCGGGTAAAGATTCAAACAGCGACCAGGCAAACGATTGCGGTGAGTACCTTTAGTGTCAGTATCGGCACGCAGTCAGAGTTGAATCACCGCGTACGTATACGCTATTAACAGGTTAGCGTTGCTGGCCTTCGCACCATGCGCGCGCATGTGCATCCTGCGCTAGCGTTTGCGCCAGCCAGTCCAACTGCGGTTCTATCGACTGTCTTAAGGTCCATGGCGGGTTGATCACCCACATGCCACTGCCATGCATGCCATAGCCGTCGGAGCCAGGTTGCTGTACATCCAGGCAGATATGCAAATAATCCGTATTCAGGCTGCGCAGCTTATCCAGCATTTGCTGCGGTTCTGGCCGCTGTAACCGTGGATACCAGATCAGGTAAGTGCCGGTGGCGAAGCGCTTCAGGCAATCTTTGATGCAATCCACCACCCGCATGTAATCGTCTTTCACTTCGTACGGTGGATCCATCAGTACCATGGCGCGTTTGGTTGGCGGCGGCAGGTAGGCTTTGATGCCTTCGAATCCATCCTTGGCCTGGATGGCGACCTGCCTTTTCTGTGCGCTGAACGCTTGCTCAAGCAATGCTGCATCGGCTGGATGCAGCTCAAACAAGCGCAATCTGTCATCTGCCCTTAAAAAATGTTGTGCAATACAGGGTGAACCCGGGTAAGTATCCCTACCTCTGGCGTCTTGCGTGACTGCAACGGCTTGCAGGTAGTCACTAAAGGCTGCGGGCGCAGCGGCCAACTGCAACTTGGCGATACCACCTAAATACTCAGCCGTTTTATTGGCAACAGCTGTATCCAGGCGGTAAATGCCCGCGCCTGCATGGGTATCTATCGCCCAGTAGGGTTTATCTTTCTGGTTGAAGTAATCCAGCACAAGGCTATAAACCCAATGCTTGAGGACATCGGCATGATTGCCGGCATGAAAGGCGTGGCGGTAACTTAACATGGCATAGCTCTTGAACAGCCGCTATTATAAGTCACAATGCCGCGGTCACCCTCTGCATTTTTCTCGCGGCCTATTGTAGAAGCAGCCCAAATTGCTTTAGCATGCAGGCATGGACAAATCGCATACCAAACACACTGAAACACACGATTGCTGTGGTTCAGGGCATCATGAACATGATGATAAACACACTCATACGCATGATGATCATGCACATGACAACCCGTTTCTAATTCCTTTTCTGGCCATCACCCTGTTTGCAGGGGTGGAGTTTGCAGGCGGCATCTGGACACAGTCGCTGGCACTGTTAAGTGATGCCTGGCATATGCTGTTTGATGTGCTTGCCCTGGGCCTAGCCATGTGGGCAGCGCATCACGCCCGCAAAAGCCCTGAATCCAGCAGGCTGGAGCTGCGTGTCTCCATGGTGAATGCCGTATCCATGCTGCTGGTTGCGGTGTGGATTATCATCGAAGCCATTGAAAGATTCAGGAATCCCGTGCCGGTGGCGGGTGGCTATGTCAGTATCATTGCCGTTTTCGGCCTGCTGGTGAATATCTTCGTTGCCAAGCATATGCATCACCAGCATCAGCATCATGGCGGTGACGCCAGCTTGAACCACAGGGCCGCTTTTTTACATGTGCTGGGTGATTTGCTGGGCTCAGTGACTGCCATTGTGGCAGGTGTGGTTATTTACTTTACCGGCTGGGTGACCATAGACCCGATATTGTCTATTGTGATTTCAGTATTACTGTTTGCTGTCACTCTTAATTTAATCAGGGACATACGACGTGGCACTATTCATCACCCACATTAGTCATCACCCCCATTAGTCTGAAGGAGACCATCATGCCTTACGTGAATATCAAACTGGCAGGATCAGTGACCAAAGAGCAGAAAAAACTCATTGCCAAGGAAATCACCGAAACCCTGACCAGGCATGCTCAAAAGCCGGCCAACTACACTTATATTGTTTTTGAAGAGGTTGCCTATGAAGATTGGGCGATTGGTGGCGAGTTACTTGGGTGACGCCCTCAAAGCTGCCGCCTTCAAACCCGGGCACATGCGTGTAAAATACACGCATGTTTGATTCCAAGCCAGTACTCAAGAACTTACCCAATTTGCCAGGTGTTTACCGCATGCTGAATGCGGAAAGCACAGTGATTTATGTCGGCAAAGCCAAAGACCTGAAAAAACGAGTTTCCAGCTACTTTAATAAAAACATCAATAGCCCGCGCACCAAAATGATGGTGTCGCAGATTGCGGGCATAGAAACCACAGTAACGCGCTCTGAAGCTGAGGCCTTGCTGCTGGAAAATAACATGATCAAAGGGCTGATGCCGCGCTACAACGTGTTGTTTCGCGATGATAAGTCCTACCCTTATATCAGTCTCACTGGCGATGCATTTCCCAGGTTGGCATTTCATAGAGGCACACAGCGTAAAGGTCACCAGTATTTCGGGCCATTCCCCAGTGCACTGGCGGTGCGTGAGAGTATCCAGTTACTGCAAAAAGTATTCAAGTTGCGCACCTGTGAAAATACCGTCTTTTCCAATCGCTCCCGACCATGCCTGCAGTACCAGATCGCGCGTTGTACCGCGCCTTGTGTGGATCTGATCTCTAAAGAAAATTACGCACAAGATGTACGCCATGCCGCCATGTTTTTGCTGGGTAAAACTAATGAAGTGATTGATGCAATCGGTGATGAAATGAATCGGGCCGCCGAAGAAATGGAATATGAGCATGCAGCTATCCTGCGTGACCGTATGCAGGCATTACGACAGGTCCAGGCCAAGCAGTTTGTCAGTGATTTCAGTGTCAGCGATGCTGATGTGATTGCCTGTGCCGAAGCTGAAGGGCAGCACTGCATTAACCTGGTCATGATCCGTGGCGGACGTCATCTGGGCGATAAGAGTTTTTTCCCTAAGAACAGCCAGGATGCCGAGCTGACCGAAACTGTGGAAGCGTTTCTCACGCAATATTACATCTCGCAAAACACGCCGCCCTTACTGGTATGTGGCGCTGAAGTTGATAAAGAAGAATTTGAGGAAGTGCTCAGCGAGCAGGCTGGCCGCAAGATTCGCGTGCTGACCAATGCCATCGGGGATAAAAAAGTGTGGCTGAAAATGGCGCAAACCAACGCCGAGCTGGCCTTGCAGCAACGCATGGCTACTTCAGCCAACCAGCAGGCGCGACTGGTCGCATTGCGTGAAGCACTACGCCTGACTGAAGGTACAGAGCGCATCGAGTGTTTCGATATCAGCCATACCATGGGCGAGGCTACCGTTGGCAGTTGCGTGGTGTTTGACCGTGGCGATATGCAGAACAGCGAGTACCGGCGCTACAATATCACCGGCATTACACCAGGCGATGATTATGCCGCCATGCGCGATGTATTGACCCGGCGTTATAAGAAAGTAGCAGCGGGTGAGGGTAAGCGACCTGACCTGGTGTTTATCGATGGCGGCAAAGGCCAATTGGGCGTGGCTATCGAAGTCATGCAGGAAGTCGGCTTGGATGATATCTTGCTGGTAGGTATCGCCAAAGGCGAAGAGCGCAGGCCGGGCCTTGAAACCATGATCTTTTCCGATACCGGCGAAATGCTGAATCTGCCGACGGATAACATCGGCCTGCACCTGTTGCAGCAGATCCGTGACGAAGCGCACAGGTTCGCCATTACCGGCCACCGAGCCAAACGTGCCAAAGCGCGTATCACCTCCAGCCTTGAAGAAATAGAAGGGGTCGGTGCCAAGCGGCGCAAGGCCCTGCTCATGCGTTTTGGTGGCCTGGATGGGATAAAAAGTGCTAGCATAGATGAAATTGCCAAAGTGGAAGGCATTAGCCAGGCGTTGGCGCAAAGCATTTACGAGCGCCTGCATTAAAATCTTTCAAGCAGCGTACTTACCAGCGAATAAAACAAGAAACAGATATCTATGTGGACCATCCCCAACCTGCTCACCTTGCTGCGTATTGCCATGATTCCGGTGTTCGTCGGCATGTTTTACCTGCCAGCCAATGCCGTTTCAGCTGAAGGACTCCCTGCCCACTGGGTGAATCTTGCCGCTTCCTCCGTCTTTATGCTGGCCGCATTCACTGACTGGCTGGATGGTTACTGGGCGCGCAGATACCATCAAATGTCAAAATTCGGCGCCTTTCTTGACCCGGTGGCCGATAAATTGATGGTGGCCGCAGCACTTATCGTTCTGGTAGAACTCAATCGGGTTGGGGCTGTGGTGGCCCTGATTATCATCGGTCGTGAAATCGCCATCAGTGCCTTGCGCGAGTGGATGGCCAGCATCGGTAAAAGTGCGAATGTCGCCGTTGCTGTCGTCGGTAAAGTAAAAACTGCCGCGCAAATGCTGGCCATTATTTTGCTACTCTGGTACGACCCGCTATTCGGATTAAACATCCAATGGTTTGGTGAATGGCTGATCGTCATCGCTGCATTATTGACCTTGATTTCCATGGGGTATTACCTTCGCGCAGCCTGGCCTGCCATCCGCGAAACCCTCTAAAAAAGCATTCCTGGTAAAAGTCTGGTTTTTTCATAAATCTTCCTTGACACAGGGTCAAAAATCATTAAAATGCCAGCTTCCTTACGACGCATGGCGCAAGGAAATACGCGGGAATAGCTCAGTTGGTAGAGCGCAACCTTGCCAAGGTTGAGGTCGCGAGTTCGAGACTCGTTTC